>DXCU01000047.1 GCA_019115845.1 Candidatus Rubneribacter avistercoris
GGTACCGGGAGGGGAGGCTGAAGGCGTTCGACGAGGGAGGGCGCAAGGTGTACGATACGATAGCCGGCCGCAGGAGGCGGCTGGGGCTGGCCGCCTAGGCCGTCCGGAAAAACGTCCGCACCCCCTTTCCGAAAAACTTAGCGTGCCCGAAAGGTGCACAAATTCTTTCAGATAGTCGGTGTTCATAGGTTTGGTGTCCGTTTCCTATACCGCTGATGCTGTCTCTCCGCATCAGGTCATTTTAGCATTGCACCCGGTCAAGTTAGTCATAAGTGGTCGCCTGGCCGGCCTTATGCAAATTGCGCATGATGGTATGTGTTTTTTGGTCGGCGCACCCCCCGGTGGCGGTCTTAAAAAGTTCATTACTTGCATTGGCATTGTGACAAGGTATTCCTCCATGATGACGATGCGGCCCGACGTTGGCTGTGCAGAGGTTTGGGAGCAGAAGGAGGAGACAATCATGACAGTTGAAGAAACAATGGCAGGAACGTGCGAAGAAAAGGGTTTGTCTCGTCGTAGCTTTCTTGGCGGAAGCGCTTTGGCGTTGGCTGGCGCGGTTACTACGGCACTCGTAGGATGCTCTGGATCGGAGAACGTCCAGCGTGGCGAGGGCCAGGCCGCCACGAGCAACAATGTGGTCTGGGATGATGAGACGGACATCATAGTCGTAGGCGCAGGTGGCGCAGGTCTTTCTGCCGGCATCACGGTGGCCACAGAGGGCTTGGGCGAATGCATTCTCTTTGAAGCCGCACCCGAAGAGCGCATGGGCGGCAATACGCGTGTGAGCGGTCAATGTGTATTCATTCCCAAGTCTGTCGAAGGCGCCATCGAATATCAAACGAACCTGAATGGACCGTACGAAGTGGAGCCGGAACTTGTGCGGGCGTGGGCCGAGAACATTTGCGAAAACTTGGACTGGCTTACCGACCTTGGGTTGGAGTTGGAGAAGACGAGCGCTTACAGTCCCGAGTGGCCTGATGTACCCGGTTGTGATGACGCCCAGGTTTATCTGGTGGAGGGAGTCATGTCTCACATGATTCTGTGGGACCGTTTAAAAGAAGTGGCCGATGACTACGAGCTCGACATCCGTTGCGATTCGCGTGTTCGTGATCTGGTGTTCGATCCTGTTACAAAAGAGGTTTTCGGCGTAAAGGTTGAGGTCTCGGGTAGTGAGACGTTCGTGAAAGCTCGCAAGGGCGTTGTGTTGGCCTGCGGCGGATTCGAGAACGATGCGGAACTCATGAAAACCTACCAGACCATAGGTTATCCTCATAACATTCCTTTCGGCACGCCCTACAATCGCGGAGACGGCATTCGCATGGCGCAGCGCATTGGCGCGAAGCTGTGGCATATGAATAGCTTCGCTATGAGCGGATATGCGATCCGTCCGTGCACTGAAGGCGAAGACGCCGATGCCGGTGGGGTCTTGTACTTAGACACCCATGACTACCTTTTTGTGGGGAGTGACGCGAAACGGTTCGCCTACGAAGAAGCCGTGAGCATTGGCCGCCACGGGAAAGACCTGGTGGGTGGTGCATCTGTGACCGAGGGCACCATAAGCCCCGCCTTTTTGATAATCGGGCAGGGTGCGTTTGACTCACGGCTGATCTGCTTCGATGAGTATCCGGACGGTTGGCCAGCGTGCTTTCCCGACTTCTTCTGTACAACAAATCAGGCATTGGTGGATGCGGGACTTATGGCGAAGGGGGAGACGATCGAGGAGTTGGCCGAGCAGCTTGGCTTAAACCCAACCGTTCTTGCCAATACAGTGAAAACCTATAATGACCATGCGGCTGTCGGTGAAGATCCAGACTTCGGTCGCGGCACACCGGTATACGGCGGCTTCGACACGAGCCAAGGAGCCACGGACGGCGATGCGGCAACACCCACTATTGAAGCATTCGACCTGGTTGCGCTTGAAGGGCCTTACTACGGCATTCCCATTGGGTCGGGCATCATCAACACGCAAGGTGGCCCGAAGCGCGACGTTGCTGGCAATATTGTGGATGTGGATGAGAACCCTATTCCTCGGCTTTATGGTGCAGGTGAGTTTGGCACCATCTACTCCTACAGCTACAACGGCGGAGGCAACGTGTCGGAGGCTCTATCGTCTGGCCGGTTGGCTGCCCGCTCCGTAGGCGCGCTGGAAAGCTGGGACGTGGCAGGGACTAGAGCGTAAGGCATCGACGGCGGGGCGAAAGCGAGTAGCTTTGATTGAAATGTTTTTGCCCCGCCAGGCAAGGAGACGCAGTTATGAAAAGGAAAGGAATTATTGCAGTCGCAGTGTGGTTGCTTGCGGCGTGTATGGTCGTTGGCGTAGGTTGCGCGCCGCAGGAGGCGACGAAGGATGTTGGGTCGTCGGATGCGACCGATTCGCAGGCGTCTGTGACCGTTGATTGGTCGCCCGACAGCGACTGCACCCTGTGTCATACGTCGGAGCAAGAGTCTATGGAAAATGCAGATTGCGGAGTGTCAACCCATGCGGAAGCGGCGTGTGTTGCCTGTCATACAGACGCCGAAAGTTTGGGCACGGTCCATGAAGGGGCAACTACCGACGATAAAATGCCCAAGCGGTTGCGCAAGACTGAAGTATCCGAAGATGCGTGTTTGACCTGCCACTATGGCACACGCGAGGGTTTGGCTGAAGCGACGGCTTCCCTGACCGTGGTCGACAAAAACGGCACAGAGGCACATCCTCATGATCTTCCTGCCACCGAGGCAGGCGAACACGAGAGTATCGCGTGCGGCGAGTGCCACGCCATGCATACCCCGGGCAGTTCTGCGGATACGCTTCTTGAAGCAGCTACTGAGCGTTGCCAAAAGTGTCACCATCAAAACGTGTTTGAGTGTGGAACCTGTCACGAGTGACGGCAACACGAGAGATGCCGGAATCAAGGGATGCAGCAGGGCAGTTTTGGTATAAAAGGCGGGGTCATGCGTGATATTCGGGGCTATGTGTATATGTTTGGAGCTGTTATGTGTTTCGGGGCGCTACCAGTCTTCGCGAAACTCGCTTATGGTGCTGGCTTCGAACCGCTACAGCTTTTGATTGTGCGCATGGCGTTGGCTCTTATCGTGCTGGTTGTGTTGTGCTTTATCACAGGGCGCTCGTTGGCGGTACCTGTTGGCTCGCGCCTATCGTGTCTGGCTGTTTCTGGAGCTTATGGATGCATGTCCCTGTTGTTCTTTACCGGGTGTCAAGGTCTGGATGCTGGGGTGGCCAACGGGCTGCTGCATTTGAGTCCGCTCATGGTGCTCGCCATGGGGGTAATTGTGGGCAGGCGCTTCTTTTGGCTGCAGTGGGCAGGGGTCGCCATGGCTATAGTTGGATTTTTCCTACTTGCAAATTTTCAAGGAGGCATCTCGTCGGGTTCGGGAGTGGCGCTTGTGCTTGCGGCGGCGTTTTTTTCGGCGGCAAATACGATAGGTGTGGCTTCAGAGCGTCTGCGCGGCATCGATTCCTACGTGCTCGCGTTCTACGCATGTGTCATCACACTTGTCTTCAGCTTAGTTCTGTTTTGGGGCGTGCCGAACAGCGTAGGGGCTTGGAGTATCCCCGGGGTTTTCTGGGCATTTGTGTTGGCTGTAGTTTCTACGGTGTTTGCGCTTACTCTGTACATACAGGCAGCACGGTTGCTTGGTCCTGCGAAATCTTCGCTTTTGGGTAATGGCGAGGTCGTGGTCAGTCTTGTTCTCGGTGCGGTGTTACTTGATGAAGTGCTCACATGGCAAAACGTCATAGGATGCTTGTGTGTGGTCGCCTCGTGCTTACTCGCTGGCATGTCTGGTTCGGACGCGTCATCCGCAGGCAAGGCGGGGCTGATGCGGTAAGGGCAAACAGACGGAGCGTGACGTAGCAGAGCGTTCGTGATATAGCGTGCGAGCGCTCTGCTCCATATTTGCGGCGGCTGCAACTAGTTGCGGCGAATGTTGGCGTTGCGGCATTTTCCCGTTCTCAACCGGACGAGCGTCCTTTACACTGTCGGGCAAGGGTTTTACGGGCCGTCGCGCGCCGCGCGGCGGGACCGCGGAGACGAGCCGACGACGGAGGCAAGGCATGGAGCTGTTGGAGGAGCGCATCAGGCGCGACGGGGTGGTGAAGTCCGAAGGCGTCCTAAAGGTGGACAGCTTTCTGAACCACCAGCTGGACATCGACCTGTTCGATGCGATGGGCGCGGAGTTCAAGCGTCTGTTCGCCGACGCGCCCGTCACGAAAATCCTCACCATCGAGGCGTCCGGCATCGGCATCGCATGCGTGGTGGCGCGCCATTTCAACGTGCCGGTGGTGTTCGCGAAAAAGGCGCAGTCCATCAACCTGGACGGCGAGATGTACACCACGCGCATCCAGTCGTTCACGCATGGGCGGGTGTACGACGTCATTGTGGCGAAGAAGTTCCTTGGACCCAATGACCACGTGCTCATCATCGACGATTTCCTGGCGAACGGCTGCGCGCTCAACGGCTTGATAGACCTGGTGGCGGAGGCGGGCGCCACGGTGGAGGGCATTGGCATCGCGGTGGAGAAGGGCTTCCAGCCGGGCGGCGCCGACCTGCGCGAACGTGGGTACCGATTGGAATCGCTCGCCATTGTGGACGCCATGGATCCCGTCACGGGAGAGATCTCGTTTCGCCATGCGTCCGCCGCAGCCGCCTCCCCTAAGGAGGCCCGCGCGTGAAGCCCTTCAACCATGAGGAGCTGACCAAGCTCGACGGAGACGTCCCGTTTCTGCGTGCGGTGCCTTACGGCATCCAGCACATCCTGGCCATGTTCGTGGCCAACCTCGCGCCCATCCTCATTGTTGCGGGCGTGGCCGGCCTCGGCGACGCGCAAACCGGCACGCTCGTGCAAAGCGCCATGCTCATCGCCGGCATCGGCACGCTCATCCAGCTGTTCCCGCTGGGGCGCGTGGGGTCGGGCCTGCCCATTGTCATGGGCATCAGCTTCACGTTCGTCACCGTGCTCACGGGCATCGTGGCCACGTACGGTTACAACGCCGCCATCGGGGCCATCATTGTGGGCGGCATCTTCGAAGGCGTGCTGGGCCTGTTCGCGAAGTACTGGCGGCGCATCATATCGCCCATTGTGGCAGCCGTGGTGGTCACGTCCATTGGGTTCTCGCTGATGAGCGTGGGTGCCACGTCGTTCGGTGGCGGCTCGGGCGCGGAGGACTTCGGGTCGCCGCAGAACCTTGTGCTGGGATGCGTGTCGCTGGGATCGTGTCTGGTGTTCCAAGTGCTGGCGAAGGGCAAGACCAAGCAGCTTTCGGTGCTGTTTGGCCTGATCGTAGGCTATGTGCTGGCCGTGTTCATGGGCAAGGTGGATTTCAGCGGATTTGCCGACGTGGGGTTGTTCGCGCTGCCGCAGATCATGCCGTTCGCGCCCGAGTTCAATGTGGGGGCCATCGTGTCGGTGGCGCTCATCTTCTTGGTGTCGGCCACAGAGACCATCGGCGACACCACGGCGCTTTCCATGGTGGGCCTTGGCCGCGAGGTGCGCGAGCGCGAGCTGTCGGGCTCCATTGCCTGCGACGGTTTTGTCAGCTCGCTGTCGGCGTGCTTCGGGTGCCTGCCCATCACGTCGTTCTCGCAGAACGTGGGCCTGGTGGTCATGACGAAGGTGGTGAACCGCAAGGCTATCGCCACCGGTGCCGTCATCATGGTTTTGGCGGCGTTTCTGCCGGTGATCAGCGTGGTGTTCTCGTCGCTGCCCGAGGCGGTGCTGGGCGGCTGCACCATCATGATGTTCGGCAACATCATAGTGAGCGGGTTCCAGATGATCGCGCGTGCCGGGTTCACGCAGCGCAACATCACCATAGCGGCGCTGTCGCTGGCGGTGGGCATTGGGTTCACGCAGGTGGGAGACTTGTTCGCCATCTTCCCGGAGCTGGTGCAGAGCGTGTTCGCGCAAAACTGCGTGGCCGTGGTGTTCTTGGTGGCCATTGTGGCGAACCTCGTGCTGCCCAAAGACGAACCGGAAGCGAGGGCCGAAGATGCACCTGCGGCAGATGCTCCGGCCGGAGGGGCCGATGGCGCGCCCGCTGCGGCGAGCGTCCCAGCTGGGGGTGCCCCCGCAGCGGCGAGCGCCTCGGCCGGGAGCGCGCCTGCGACAGCGAGCGCTTCGGTCGGGAACGCGCCCGAATCCGGGACTGCGCCCATCGCGCCCGCTTCCGCGATGGCAACCGCCAACCTCGACGAACCTGCCAGCGCGTAGCGCCTCGCGTGCGGAGGGCGGAGCTCTCTTTGAGAAACTCTCTGTTAAGCCAGGATTGACACGAACCCATGCTGGTCAATCCTCGAGCCGAGTTTCCCCCGGCCGGCCGGGTCTTTGCCCGGCGGGCCGGCCCGGCCTCTGCCGGCCCCGGTTCAACAGGGGCGCACCCGCAGGTTGGTCACAAACCGCGCCCTGTGGCACTCCGGATGGCCGATCCGGCGCGTCGGCGGGCCGTGCGATTCTCGCGACCTGGGGTTTCTCCGGACTCGGCGGGCGCGGAGGGCGGAAAAGCGGCCCCACGCGTGCCACAGGGCGCGGTTTGTGACCAACCTGCGGGCGGTCCCTCGCCGAGCGCTGCCGGCGGGGTCTGTGTCAATGATGGTTTAACATAGAGTTGAGAAATCGGCCTCGGAGGGTATTTTCGGCAGGTCGCTCGCCTCGTTCGTTTCGATACCTCCAACGTTTCCGATCCTTGGCTTTCGCAGATTTTCTGGCTGAGATTGCCTTGATGCCTGAACTGCCGTTTTCCTTGTTGTGGCGTAGATGGCGCGGATTGCTGGCGCCGCGCGTCCAAATAATGTCGCTTTCGCGCTGAAACAATACAAAAACCTAATGTTTTTAAGGGGGGCTTTCTATATAATGGGGGGTGTCAGTATCGCATACGGACGAGCGTGCGATGATCTGGGGAGAAGATGCCTGCCGTGCCGTTGTCCAAGGCCGCGCCCTTCGCTAACGAGCAGGGCGTTTCAGGCGAAAACGATTGCTTGGTCCCCGCATCGTCGCTGAATGGGGAGTAGGAAGGGCGTCAATATGAACGAAGGGTGCAGTCGGAGCGGCAAGATGGGCGCCGCGTCGGATGCAGGGGGCGCGTCGGGAGCGACGCTTTCCGTCTCGCGCACGCCGTTGTGGAGGCGCTGCGTGTCGGCGGGGTTGGCGGCTCTGCTTGCCGTCACCATGATGGACGCGCGCGGAGTGCAGTACGCGCTGGCCGCCAACCAGGGCCAAAGCGAGGAAACCGCCCCGATGGCCGAAACGGACGCGGACGCATCGTCGGGCGACGAGGCTTCGCAGCCTTCCGCGGAGGCCGGTTCCGCTTCTGCGGCAAATGGCGAAGAGGCCGCCTCCTCTGCTGCCGATCCTTCGAGCGAGTCCGACCAGTCTGGCGTCTCCGACACGGAGACCCCCTCCGAAGGTGGTTCCGACGCAGGCGCCAGCGCCGTCGCCTCGGACGAAGGCGACGCCTCCAAGGGGCAGGCCGCCGACCCGTCTGCCACCCCAGCTACTTCCGAGGAGGAGTCCTTGCCGGCTCCCGACAACCTGGTCCCCGCCGATCAAGTGGAGCCTGCGCGCAACGATGGACGGGGCAACGTGGCCTCGCTTTTGGACCCGCGCGTGGACGTTTCGGGCGCGCCGCGTGCCGACGCAGGCTTCTACCAGGTGGGATCGTCGGCCGCGCATGTGGATGTGGAGCTGGGGCAGCTGCGGTCCGCGCTTGGCGACGGGCATTTGGGCGCGGCCTACGACGGCGACTGCGTGGTTGTGACGGTGGACGCCCCGTACCTGTACTTTACCGACGACGGCACGTTGAAGGAGACGCTCTCGCCTGCGGAATGGCTGCAAAACGGCGGCCAGGAGGCCGGCATGCGCGCGGCCGTGGTGGCTGACGAGGTGCCGGAAGGATGGTCGGCGTGGACGCGGTGGAGCGCCGAGGAGGGCTACCAGCGCGTGGGCGACGACGACGTGCGCTCCGGCGTGAGCGGGCGCATCGTGTTGCGTTACGACGGCGTGGAGGGTACCGGCACCGCAGGCGGCCGCCTGCGCGCGGATTCCGTCATGCCCTCGTTTGACCTGCGTTTTGCCGGCGACGTGCCCGCAGGCCGCGATGTGTCCGTGCCTGTGGGCTACATGGCGGGCTCCTTCACGGCCTCCGACGGCTCGGTGCTCACGGGCATGGCCGAAGGTTTTGCCGGCACCGTTGTGCTGCGCAACGACGAACCCGCTGCCAAGGCCGACTTCCAGGCGGAGCGCATCGCCGCGCCTGCGGAGGGCGAGGAGGCGGGTTGGCTGGCCTACCGCGTGACCTACCATGTGCCCGAGGGCTATCCGGCAGCTTCGGGAATTGGCCTGAGCTGGTCGGACGGCTATGACCGCAGCGCGCCTGCGGCTGACGGCGATGCGGCCCTTCCGGTGCTGCTGGACGTCACGGGGCTGTCCGATCAGGACGTGGCGGCCATCGACCCATCCGATACGGCAGCGGCCGTGGCAGCGGGCGCCTCCGTGTTGGGCGCTGGCGCCGACGGGCGCTGGGCGCTTTCCGCAGAGGACGAGCGCGCCGTGGCGCCGGGGGAAACCGTCGTCCTGTACGCGGCTGTACCGTACGAGACCTCGAAAAACGCCAACGGGGGGGGGTGGCTACTTTCGTTTGCCGGTGCGGCGAAGCTGCGCCCGTATGCTCGCTATAACGTTGGCGGCGTAACCGAGTTCGCGGGTTCTTTCGAGGAGGCGGGCATCGCGCTTGCGCCCGCCGCACCATCTGACGAGGGCGGAGCGACCGGCGAGTCCGGCGAACCCGACGAGTCCGGCGGCTCCGACAACTCCGACAAGCCCGGCGAATCTGACGACCCCGGCAACCCCGACAAGCCTGACGGCTCCAACGTCCCCGGCGACGACGCTTCGGCCGACGCCTCCGCCAACAATCCGGCTCTCGAAATCCCCGACGAATGGCAGCCCCCCGAGGGCTCCAACCGCCTGCCGGGCATGTACGCCGACCTGGACACCGCCCTCGCCGACCGCATTTCGCTTTTGCGGGCAAGCCAGATGACCCAGGATCACTTCCAGCCTTACCTGACTCAGGACGGTGCGGAAAAGGTCAGCGACAACCTGTTCATGGTAAGAACGACGGACGCGCCGCCGACGGTTACGCTCCAAGCTGCTATGACCTCGCTTCCGGTGGGCGGCTATTTGAGCGGCGTTGAGTTTCATCTGAACATCCCCTATCTCTACCAAAATGCCGGCGGCGCGCTGGTGGGCGTGTACACTGAGGCAGAGTGGGAGGCCAACAAAGCGAATAATCCCGCAGCCAATGCGGATAACAAGCGCATGTACTTCACCATTGACAGCCCGGATACCTTTTTCCAATACTATCAGTTGTACAAAGATCCTGGGGACGGTACGCCCCTCACCGAAATCACCAAAGAAACGTACAGCGATGAAAAGGGTCTGACCGGCAAGTATATTCTGAAATACGTTGGTGCGAACGGCCTCGGTCAATTCGACAACCAGTTCCAACGAGCCACCTTCAGTCTGCGTTTCGCCGGCAACATTCCCGAAAACGCGGGCGGCACCGTTCAGCTCGGAGGAACTGCGGACAGCTGCTACAACCGCGATGGAACTCTGGTTGCCCAAGGGCCAATTAAGATTTCGCCTGATGACTCAAGCGGCACGCTGGTGCGTCAGATGTCTTTCATCGTGACCAACCTGAAATGGGAGCATGCGGCCGAGTGCGTCCACACGCCGGTGCTGTGGGATAAGTACAACTATGCCGTGTACAAGGTCACCATCACCAACACCTCTCCGACAGAAGACAGTGTGATCGACCGTTTCGAACACTTCTTCCGGTTCCAGAACGTGACCACCGACGGGGGCTGGGGCATGCGGCCCGAGGATCTTATGGCCTGGAAGGTGGAAGACGGCCAGATTGTTCCGAACGATAATTTCGACGCGCAGCACAACGAGCTGACTCTTGTGGGCGTTCCGGGGCAGGGCGGCGCGCTCATATACGACACCACCGCTTGGACCGACGATCAGTACAACCAGCTAGACATGGCCACGTTCGCCAACGTCAAGGACGTTGACCCCAACGCCGAGAGCATCTGCTATCAGACAGGCGGCCAGGACGGGCTGATCTCGTTCTACACCAAAGACGGCGAAGGCACCCTCATTTCGACCGAGGGCGGGGCGAAACCCGACAACAAGGACCACACCACGTTGTTGGTGGCGCTTCCCTACACTACGAACATCCCCCGTAACGGGCTGGGCGCGTCCGAGGCGTTCCAAAGGGCGTACTTCGAACTTGAAACTACGGTTCACTTCGGTAAATTGGGGGAGAACGACTACACGTGGACCAAGTTCTTGGAAACGTCGAATGGCTTTGACGAGCCGGATCCCGGTTTTTCGCTAGAGAAATGGGCTATCGACCGCAGCAGCGGCGACGGCAGCGAGAGTCTTTCGAATCGTGGCAAAGACCGCTTGGGATATTTGAGCGGGTATGTCATCAACAATATGCAGTCTACTGGCAATATGCCGCTCTTCGGATCGCGGGCAAGCGGCGGAGACTTCGACTCTACCGGTGAGCTGGAACCCGGGCAGGAGAGCCATCCCGAAGGCAGCGATATCGGTCCGGCGTTGGTGGACACCCTGCCCGGCGGCTGGGAGTTTGGCAACGTGGAGATCACGCTGCCCCAAGTTGAGGCCGAGGCGGAGGGTGAAGAAGCGCTCGGCCCGCAGCTGTCCGACTACTACTATGTGGCGGAGGGCGAAGAGCACCCCGAGGCCGCCGCGCTCCAATTCGAAGTGGAGGACAGCGCGGGAACCCGTCAGTGGATAGGGCTTGACCTTCCTCCCACGCGCATCGAGAACGAAGAGGACGGCTCCATCAAATCTGTTACCTGGCGCTTTGGTGGCGAAGGGCGCGCCAATTCGCTGGCGGCCGAGTTAGAAGCTCGTGGCTACGGTGCCAAAGTGGGGTCGAGTGCCGGACAAAACGGCCTGTTCACCGGACGTTTCCGCTTGCTTTTCCACGAACCTGTGGGCACGACCGAAAAGATTCCGGGGCAGGTGCAGGTGAACGGCTTCATGCTGGAACCTGGCCCCGCGCACGATGCCAAGGAGTACCTCAACTCGGCGCGCTTGGAGTACGCGCAGCGTTTGTGGGTGACCGCTTCCCAAACGGCTGGCGACGGGGTGCAGTCCGGATACCAGTACTTCAACCGTGCGAGCGATCCGGCAACAGCGGTGCTGCAGCCCCTGTTGCCGCTCGCGCCCACGGTGGATGCAAAGGCGTACGCCGATGCGGATCAGGCGGCCGATCCCGATGCCACGTTGGAGGATAAGAGCAGCGTGCCGCTGGACGTGCATTCGGCGGGCTGGCGTTACTCGTTTGGCAATCCGGGTTCGTCCATGTTCGAACCTGCCCAGATCACGGTAGGCCCGCTTCCGCTGGTGGACACCGGCGAGAACAAGCTCATGTCCAGCGTGGAGGTGTCGCACCTGTCGCTTTCCCCCGGGTTGGTGGAAACACTGGGCGATTTCGCTGGTATTGACGTGACGTACCGCGTGTACGATGACAACGATGAAGAATGGAAGACGGCTACCAAGACCATCGATTCCAATCAGATCAAGAGCTATTTCGATCAGGATGCAAACGCGTACGTGATTCCCAACTCGTATTGGGCGTGGATACCCAGCGAAGACGATCCCGACAAGGACAATCCGTATCGCCAGCGGCTCTTGGAAACCGTGACCGTGCGCTACGATCGCGTGTACGGCAGCCAACCTGCCGAAGACATCCAGGCGTTCATCGACGTGTTCGGCACGGGTAAAGTGGTGGGCACGTATGGCGTGGAAGCGGCGTTCGAGACGCTGTATCAGCAAGAGGATTGGAACATGCGAGGTGCGGATACCTCCGTGCTGGAGGTGTTCCCCGTGGAGCCTCGCGTGAGCTCGGTTGCCTACACCGATGCGCAGGTTCCCAACCAGGATCCGCTGACCACGTCCGCCGATGCTCCGGAGAAAAATCCGCTGGAAGTGCCGCTCAGCCGTCATCAGAGCGGTTGGCGGTTCGCTATATGGAACAACAGCGCCGCGTTGATGGAGCCTGCGCTCATCACCGTGGGTCCGTTACCGCGCAACGAGTCCGGCAGCGAGCCGCGTGGTTTCGTGACGTCGCACGTGTCGCTGTCGGCCGAGCTTCTGGCATCGGGCGAGGGCGTGTCGGCGTCGTTTGCGGTGTACGATAACGCCGGGGGGACATCTACGGTCGATTTGGACTGGGACGGTCTGAAAGGCTACTTGAATTCTGAAGGAGACTTGGTGGTGCCCGCCGAGGCGTGGGGCGGCGGTTATTTGGCAAGCGCCACCGTCCGCTTCGAAACGTTCCGCGGCAATGCTCCCGCTGGCGGTATAAACGGAGGAGCCTACGTGGACGTGTTCGGCACGCCCACGTTGATGGACGTCATGCATTTGCAAGCGGAGTTCTCCACCGACTACGAGGTGGAGGAGTGGAACAAGTCCTCCACCGACAGATCCTATATCGCCACAACCACTATCAAACCCACGGTGACCTCCTCATACGGATGGAGTTGGCAGGGCGCCGAGCTGAGCGGCGCCATCCCGTATCGCTGGGGTTTCGCTGAGGGCGAACAGGCATGGGTGCAGGCGCAGCTGGCCAACCCCACCGAGGCGGAGGCCGACAAGGTGGCGCTGGATGTGTCCGCAAGCGGCATCACGGCGGATCCGCTTGCCGGTGCACGAGGGTTTCTGCCAAACGGGGTGGCGATAGAGGGGTTCCGGGACGCGGCTGATGCGCCGGCCACGGGCGAAGGCGCACTCTGCGGAGCAGACGGAGCAGCCGGTGGCAGGGCGGCCGTGCGTCACGAATCGGGCACCATCGAAGGGGTGGAGCTGTACGCGTTCGACAACCTGCCGACAGAGGACGATGCCGCCGTGCCGGTGCGCTCTTTCAACGCCGAAGCGCTGGCGAAATGGATTGACAACGGTGTGCTGACCATTCCGGACACCGAGTTCCCGCAGGATGCGCCGGTGGCGCTCGTGCGGGTGAAGTACGCCCACTTGAGTGCGCAGTCATCAATGGTTGTGCGTATGCTTGGATATATGAACACGCACGGGGCTCCCGTGGCGGGCAGTGCGAACCATACGTACCAGAACTCCATCACCACCTCGGCGCACTTCTTCCCGGTTACGGATGCTTACGGGGATGGAATCGAGTGCAAAAGCTCTGCGACGGTGCTCATCGGTCAGTTGGGGACTGTCACCACGGCTCACTCTTTCAAGCCGGCTGACGTGCGGCCGACTGACGGGCCAACTGAAAGCACCGACGGCGGCAGCATAGAGGTGGCGGCGCATGCGGAAAACGTGGGCTATCGGCTCTCCTTCCAAAACACCAGCTACGCGCGTTCTGACGAATCTACGATAACTCTGGACGTGCAAGGCATCGCACGTCGCGGCGCCGAAGATGAAGACAACACGGTACGCGGCTTCCAAACCAAGACGGTGGAGGTAAGCGCTGACATACTGAAGCTGGGCGCGAACCGCGATGGCTCCACGGCGTTCGAAAAAGCCCTGCTCTTCTTCCTTGACCCCACCACGGGTGAGCAGGCAGGAGAGGCGTTTGAGATGGACGCGCAGGCCGTGCAGAGTGCGCTGGCCAGCGCGGATTCGTTTACGCTCACGGTGGGCGAGGGAGTGTTGGCCGACCGTGCGGGGCAGTATTTGAGCAAGATAGAGTTGCGATATGCCTCTATTGATCCCGTTACGTCGGGCGCAACGCTGGGCATAGAGCTGACGGGCAAGGCCGACTGGTACGATGATCACGTGGCCGCGCAGACTTTCGAGCAGAAGGGCGCGTTCGACACGCGCATCCCCAGTTCGCAGAAAGCCGTGCTGCGCGTGGAGCGCCCGGCGGCCGAGTTGCACACCTACGTGCAGTACGCCACTGCCGATGATGGCACCGAGTGCGAGGATCCCAACTACACCAACCGCGGAGGTTCGGACGACAACACGCGCACCCAAGTTGTGGTGCCCTACGACCGCGACTTCACCATGTGGGCCACCGTGCAAAACGAGCGCAACGTGTCGGTGCTCGACGACCTGGATGTTGTGCTGACTATGCCGTTGAAGTACGAGACGGGCATTAAACAAGAGGATGGTTCCACGGTGGACGCGTGGACGGGCTTCCACGTGACCAGCTTCACGGTGAACCAAGATATTCTGTCATGCTTCCCGCAGGGGCAGGTGGGCACCATCCGTCTGACCGGCTATGCGCCAGACGCTGATGCGAATGCCAGCGCGGTGGTGAAGGAGTTGCGCCCGGTAGCCGACCCCAGTGCGGGCTGGGATGCGGGCGACACAACGCTGAACGGCAATGAGGTAGCCGGCTTTGCAGATGAACGGGGAACGTTCTATCCGGTGGAGAACGGCCAGGTGACGATTGAGGAGAGCGCTGTTGCCGCCCTGGGCATTCAGAACCTGCTGACCATAGAGCTGGCATCGTGGAAGAACATGCAAGAAGACGACGCCAGCGCCAACTCGGAAGCTGAGACGCAGGTCATAACGGTGCACGGCTTCGAGGATAGCATGTTCGGCACGGAGGACACGTTCCAAGCGCAGACGATCAATCATCTGGGCGGGTTCCGCGCGGGCGATAAGGCTTCGTCCTACGAGGTGAAGCGTACCGACTTGTCAGGCGTGTATGTGAGCAAGATGTACTTCGACGCCGTTAACCGCGTGGGGTATTACGACGAGGATACGGCATCTTCCGGTCAGCGTCTGACCACCTACACGCAGGGGACGATGGATTCCAACCATGCGCGGCAGTCGCATGGCAACGTGCAACCTGAATATGGAGAGCAAAACTGTGCGTTGAACTTGGGATACAAGGCCCAAGGGTCGTATCTGGTTGATTTCCGACAGGTGAATAGCCTTGATGGGCCGGAATACTCGTGCTACATGCAATACGGGTCGTATCGTGACAACGAGCAGAGAGAGATAAGCTATTACAATGATGCCATCAAGCCTGTTTCGTATAACACGGGCTTGCAGATGACCATCAACCAGGAGCTTCCCTCCGACGTGTTCGATGCGTATTACGTGCTGGTGCGTGCGCAAGCGCTTCCCTTCCTCGAGAACATGGACGTGACCTATGCCGATGGCTCCGTTATGAGCGTATCGGGCGATGAAGTGCGTGCGCAGGCAAAAAACGGTGCGGCCGACTCTGTGCGGATGGATTCGAAGGGCAATCCGTACTTCCGCCTGAACCTGCTTCGGTTGGAGGACGGCGAACATGTGCCCGACTATGGGAAAGATAGCGGCGACGCGTACTCCTACCGCGACCCGTTCAGCGCCTACAAAACCGATGCGACGCCTAAGGGCGTCCAGCTGGTGGAAAGCGTGTCGTACACTTTGAGCATCAACCAATGCCAGTACACGGATGCGATCAACCAGGCGGGTGATGGGCGCGGGAATACAGCGAATCTGCCCGACTACGGCACGTGGTTCGGCGACAACCTTCAATACGACAATCCAGACTGGATCAACCTCATGTCGTTTGAGGTGACGGGTCGTTTCTATAAAACATGCGACAATCGACAGAGCGTCACCACGGTGACAGTACGGGCGGGCGGTGACTATTCGGGTAACAACCGCGCAGGGCACAAGGCTGTCACGCGCTACGACGACGGTAGCGGAACTTCGAGCCACAAGAGCGAGTGGTCGTACGACAACAGAAAATGGGGTCATAAAACGACCTATAGTCATGTTGATTACGAAGGCCAGATGAGCCATCTGCAGACGATCAGCCAAGTGTCGGTGATTGACGATGGCAACTATGTGCGCAAGGGCGTGAACACGGATCTGGCGTACGAATTGGACGTTGACGATAGCGTCAAATTCGCGGACGACCAGAAGTTCTACGTGTCGTTTTACCGGAAATACACGAACAATCTTGTCAGCCTCTCCGGCTCAGACTACAACGATTGGAATTACGGCCGCATATCGTTTGCCGACCGCGTGGTGTTGCAAGATACCTTCCCTGTGTGCTTCCCCAATGACGAGTTGGGGTACTACGGGTTTTTGAGCACGGGGATAGGGATTCCGGCTGACTCCGGCGTGCTGAGCAAGCTGCAAAGCCAGCTTGCCAAGCAGCAGGGCGCCGTTGCTCCCGAATTGAGGTTGACTACCAAGCAGTGGCAAAAAGACGAGTCCGCTGCGGGTGGCTATGCGGAAAACGAGGGTGCTGCGCGCACCATTGCGGTGACCACGGAGGGCACCTTTGAGCGAGACGCCAGCGGTGCGGAGCGGAAGCTGTCGGATGAGACGATTGCCGACCTGTTGGGTGCGACAGCTGCTGACGGCACGGTGTATGTGCAGTTTGCGCGGCCTGATGAAGAACCGGCCGTTGAGATCAAAAGCATGGTGGAGACAGGCAGGAAACCGTTCGTCATCGATCTGCACGAGAACGAATTTATTGCCGAATTGTCGATTGAGCTAGGTGCATATGCCGGTGACGTGGATGGTGCGGGTGAGACGCATCAGCGCTACAACGGCGAGGCTGACGGCACGGAAACGGATATTGACCTGCACGTGCTTGGCCGACCTTATGTGTACGGTAGCCAAGAGAATCCCCTAACAGGTGGCGCAACGGCTGTATCTGATGCTACGAATACGGTGAGCGCTATCAGTTATCTGAACGAGGATCCGGATACGCCTATCTCTTCGCCTGCGTGGAACTACTACGACAATCATGACAGATCTTCCGACCCGGCAGCGTTCACCGGCTACTTGATTCCGCTCCGGTATCGCTACACACTGCACGGTGAAAACGATGTGACGGACACGCCGTATCCCGTGGTGTACGACTTTAATGAGAACAACGATACGCCCACGAAGACTATCTACGAGGCTCGTTTCCAAAACGTCGAGGATGGAACGCCGGGAGTGGATGACGCCAAGCGCGCTTCCCATATCAGCCATGTGACGCTGACGAGTGATCTGGATGACAGCTCGCGTCTGCAGACCGTTTACGTGCCACAGCGTCTGGTGCCTGGTGGTCAAGGATATTCCGAAAACTGGCTGCGGGTGGTTTCCCTGTCGTTCGTGGCGAACGGGAAGACGGTGGAGCTGTCGTGGGAAGATCTCGTGGATGCGGGTGTGGTGTCCAGTCAGGCAAACGCAAAGGGCGATTATGAGGTTGACCTAGAGGCATACCTGCGACAGGATTTGAAGAATCAGCTGGACGGCGACCCGGACACGGTGTCTCAGGAACTGGTGACCACGTATAAGGCCACGACGGATACCAACAGCATCGATGGTTACAGAGATGATCCCGCTGTGGACGTTGAATACGTCAAGGCGCACATCAGCAGCATCTCGCTGACGTTCGATTCCCCCAATGCCGACCGCTATGACCCGACCACCATGTTGGATTCGGGCAAGTATCTGGCTAACGAAGAGGGCGGGTACGCGTTCTCGTATGAGTGCGTGCTCGTAGACCGCACGCTCGATGCGTTCCAAAACTCCTCATCTGCTGATGAGGGGTGGGACCGTCTGGCTACGCCGACATTCTCAAAGCAAGTCACGAATTCCTACACATACTCATCCTCATTATCGGATGCCACCCCCATACGGCACGATTTGTCGGTGTCCAACGTGGAGACGAAGGATCCGAATCATAACACCCCAAGCGCTGTAAGCTCCGATCCTACGTTCTCCTACCATGCGCGCCATCGGCTTGGTTTGCTGGAGATGAGCATGGCTCGCGGCACGAAGATAACGGTGGAGGGGGCGGACGGCTCGCCCACCGAGCGGACCCTGTTCGCCTACGACCGCGACGACCGCTCGCTTGCGTCCCCGTCGAGCGCTGATCCGCTGGCCGGTGAACCCACCAACATCCCCGACCGTAACCTGTATGCAGGCGACTACGTGGAGTACACGCTCACCATTCAGGCGGGCGAGGATGCCAATCTGCCGCTTGAGCAGGCAACCGGCCGCTTTTCCGTTGCCGCGGGGCAGCGTATTGTGGGCTGGGAGGTTGCTGACGACAGCACGGCTGTGGGTGCGGATGGCAAGACGCTTCCCGTGACGGCCAAAATAGGTTCGGCGGAGGGTGGCGCGCAGGGTATGCGCGAGGCTCCGGCGCAAGAGGACCTTTCCGTGGCGGAGGGGCAAGAGCAGTACGAGCACAACTGCGAGTTGGTGTTGACGGTGGGCGATGCTTCGCTCAACCCCGATGACGCGCAGATGCAGCAGGGAACGTTCGTGAACATTCGCGTCATCACCCAGTTGACGAGCGAGCTGGGCGATGACGGCTATGACAGCGAAGAGGGTGTGGCGTTCCAAGACGACGAGCCTGCGTGGAAGGGCAAGTCGCCCACTGCCCAGTTCATGGTCACGGCAGCGCCGAAACACGGTTTCGCGCAATACCGCGTGCGTGATGTGCGCAGTGCGCGCTATCCAAGTAAGCAGATGGACGCGCTTCGCGGAACATCCACGTCGTACAATACAAGCTACGGAACCGACGATGGTTCATCGAGCACGCACTTCTACCGCGAGATCACTCAAGATGCTCGTTTGGACGGACAAGAACAGCTAGGTATCCGCGCCACTTCGGCACTGACGTTCTATACGCATAATAACAGCAGGTCCTACGGTGCAAGAATTGCTGCGGAGTGGCTGGAGGTTGATCCCAATGCTGGCAGCTCTGCCACCGTTGAGAAAAACCCGGCCGACACTGACGGCAACCCCATGAAGCTTACGGTGTCGGATTTGAAGAACCCCACCTACCATGTCGAGGATATGACGGTGACGGTGCTGTTCACCAAAGATCACGATGAAAAGGGCAACCCCGTGGGCGTGCCTATCTTTGAGTTGACGGACACGCCGAAGCTAGCATCGTCGGTGGGTTCTGCTGACGGCCCGAAAGACGTGGGTTACCCCGAGGGCATCGTTAAGAGCGAGGCTGGGCCAGACCCCGACAATCCGGGTCGTCCTGATGTCAAGGTGGAGTACTACGAGCCGAGTCAGGGTGCATGGCTTGAGTATGATGCGCTTGAGACGCTCATGAAGCAGCAAGGTCCTGCCGAAACGGATCACGTGGTAAACGACAGCGTGCTCCGCACAGCTACCGGCGTGCGCTGGACGTACTACGATGTGCCTGCGCGTGCGGAGGGCGATGCAGGGGAGTTTTTGCTGGATGATGTGGCGCTTATCGGCGTGGGTCGTTACCACGATGTGCGGTTGGACGAGGGAACCGTGGCCAGCAAGGAGCAGGCAACCAGTTGGGGCTTCGACCAATACCTTGACGTAAGTTTCACGCATCGCCACAACGAGAGCGAGCCGTTGTTCTCCAAGGGCTCCGTGGAGGTTGAGGCGGCTCCCGCTCTGCATGGCACGTGGCTCACGAAGCAGGATGATTACAACGATTATGTTCGCGTGACGGTGTCGCGCCGCACGCCTGTGATGCAGTTCCATAACCAGGTGTTCCAGACCCAAGAGCAGGCTGTTGCGGGTTATGACGCGGAGGCCGACCAGAAACTGGGCTACATTCCGGGCGAGACGTTCTGGTACAAGGATACGCTGCGTAACGTGAAGGAGGGTACGAACCCGGGCGTCAGCGACTTGCAGGGCGAGTTGTATAACCCCGTGTTTTACGAGCGCATACCTGCAGACTATCTCAAGCAGGCTCTGGGCATCGATGCCGGGGCCAATGTCACAGCTGACTATTTGAAGGAGCAGATTAAGCAACACCTGCGTTGGACGGATCGCGATGGCAACAATGTAACCACCGCGCGTACGACCGACGTGGGTATGGAGCTGTCCGTTGAATTAGTGGATGAATCCGAGGCGCCTGACTACGGTGGTGCCATGACATACGCCTCCACCTCGGAGGTTTCCACGCCGGCGGGCGGTAAGCCATTTGCCGACCTGAACCCCACGGATTCCGGTGTGAGTGAAAACACGACGTTTTATCTGTTCAAGATAAGCTGGGAGCCGGCGGCTGGCACCGAGGGCGGCAATCTGGCTGATGCGACGGATTTGGCGCCGGTTGATCGCGTGAAGGCGGGCAACACGCGCATGGAGATTGGTGACACCATAGAACTGTGGTTCCCCGTGCAAGCGGCACTCGATGGGTTGCCCCAGGTGTACACGGATCTAGACCAGGCCGCACTGTCGTCGGGAACGACGGGTGCCGAGCCTGCGTATTTCCCACGTCTGGGCGAGTATGCGGCGAATTCGTATTATTACTCCTCCAATCACTCCGCTGATCCGCTGGGAGGTCCGCAATTCACCAGTTCTACCGTGTCTTCTTATGGGATGACCAAGGTGAATAACGGCGATGTGCTCATGGATCTGGATTCGCTGCTGCACGAGAGCGGGTTTACGGGCGATCGTCCTGATGATACTGATCTGTGGGAGACATTTGATGGCTCGCTCACCTACTTACCGGGTGAGATTAACGATACCGACGATAGCTTCCTTGACAAGGATATGCGCACGCTGAATAACTGCCAGACGGCGCGTTACTCGCCTCAACGTCCCAGTGATGCTACGACGGAATCCTGGCCAGAGGCCAAGCGCTACACACGTACTGATACATCATCATCCTCTACGCATACGCGGTATGCGCTCTCCTTTGACAAGCTGTGCCTCACGCCACGCATTGGCGCGCTCTTGGAAAACGAAACCGAAGTTCCGGTGGTGTGGAGCCAAACGCGCGTTCATTTGCAGAAAGCCTGGATAGCCACGGCAAGTGAGTTTGTGGTAAAGGGCGATGACCCCGCGATGGACAATGGCTCTGCGCCAAACTACGACAGCGCGCGCGTGTACGATTCGGGTCGCGATCCTCATAGGAGTTACACGGGTACCTTTGAGTGGCAGACCTCTTATCAAGGTGTCCTATGGGGCCAGCACACCACCGCTCTACAGTACAATCAAGATTTCACTGCGCGTCTGCAGGCGCTCAACTACGGCGACCGCACGCTCGACGGCGTGGAATTCACCTACGTGCTGCCGCGTGGTGTAGAGCCGGTGTTTGCCGACGATGGAAGCACCGTTGAAGTAGACGCTCAAGTGTTGGCTCAAGCTGTGTCTGCCGCTAGCCCTGGTGCCGATCCGTATGCCGAGGAAACATGGAACGACATCTCCGATGACCTGGTAAAGGTCGAGGTAGTGCAGCGCCCCGATGGTGACTACGAGGGCTACGACGCGCCGAGCGCCGTGCAGGATCCGGCTGCGTACCGTGACGGTAAGGCGCTTAAAGCAAACACAGAGGACTTGTCTGCGGATCTGAGCATGTCGTCCTATGAAGCTGAAGCTGCTGCGGCAGGTGATGTTGAGTCGTATCGCGACAGCCCGCAGCCATGGGTGCTCAAAATTACCGTAGAGCAGCCTCTGGGCAAATGGTTCTATCGCGCGCAGGACGGCAGCGAGGTCAACACATCCGACCCCGATGATTACGCCGATGGCGGCTACAAGATAAACGTGGATGTGCCGGTGCACGTGTTCGCAAACAACGCTAATGGCGAATGGAGCGACCGCGTGCTGGTGCGCCCTGTGGACACGAGTCGCTCCGAGGGCATGGGTAGCCGTTCGAGCGCCTACTACCAGGTGTTCGATATCGACCACTGGGAGGGTGCCACGGCGCAGGCCGATAAGGCGCACAACGTGCAGCCCTACGGCATGGATTGGCGCTGGGCTTCATGGTATGGGACTGGCTACAAACAATTGTACGGCTCACCCAATATGCCTGCCGTCAACGGCAAAACCGTGCAGAACAACACGGTGTCTGCCGACGATCTGAGCGTCAAGGTGGCCAACACAAGCGCCATTGCATGGGGTAAAGCGTACAAAGACGCCGGGAGCGAGGCGCCGCTCTATGCGCAGACGGGTACTACGGCCGTGCAACGTGAGCCGCTTGTGCGCGTGTGGAACACGCTGGGCGAAAACGGCGTGAGCGGCTCTGTGGCCGACTACTATCTGATGCAGGAAGCTGATCATCGCCAGTTGAACGTCCATATGGAAAACCGCTATTGGTGGAACGATATTCAGAAGACGTCATATCAGAATCATTACCACAACTATGCCACTGACGGTGGTGCGCGGGGCGACCTCGTGCTGCCTGTGGTGACTACGGTGCTGCCGCAGGGCATTGCACCGGTTGATAGGGATACCGGTCTGCCGTACAGCCCTTCTCCGGATGTGGAGCAGGATTTTGACCAGGCCGATTGGGGCGTGTCCTACACCGATGGCGCAACGGCGAACGAACCCGACGCAAACGCGGAGGATATGCGGCCCGGATTCCGAGCCACGGTCACCTACGAGAAGGTGACGATGACCGATACTGATGGCGACACGGCGGCTTCGGATGGCGAGGAGTACCGCTACGTGGTGCGCTTCTTGCCGCAGGGCGACGACCTGGACGCTCCCGACGGTGCCGTGGGCGCCGGCAACAGCGAGCAGCGCATCAAATCCGATGGCGCGGGGTTGTTCTCGTTCGATATTGTGACGTACGAGGAGCCTGTGCGCGAAGAGGGCGATCCTGAACAGGTGGAGAACTCCTACGAGAACGTGCGCAGCTACGTGAGTTCGGCCATGGGCGGTTACCGATTCATAAGCGACACCGACATAGGAGGCAATCCCTATTTGGTGGGCGCCGAAAAGCAGTCGTCGGGAGATCTGCGTTTGGATGCCCGGGCGAGCAAGGATTATCCGACTGCGCCCGTGCCTTCCAATTGCATGGCCGACGAGGGAACGCGCGAAGAGGTGCCCTTCAATTGGCTGCCCGGGTTCAGCGGAACCTATGCCGAGATGGGCGACATGCGAAACACCACGGCAAACGAAGAGGGCGATGTGTCCCTGGGCGACGTGGTGGAGCGTGAGGGGCTGCCTTTGCTGGTGGAGGACTACGCGTTCCGGCCGGCGTGGTCGCTGACCGAGGAGAGCACGCAGGCGCTGGATGGCGATGACGCTGCCGTCTATCAGGATGCGTTTTCCAATCGAGCGGCGGGGAGCGCCGATCAGATTCCCGACGCAGGTTCGTATGCCGCTTTGAAGCTGCGGACGTCGTATCCGTCGTTCACCTCCTCCTATGAGGTGGAGGCCGATCCCGTGCGTCCGCTTGACGGAGCCGACCCCTCCGCTACGGGAACGACCAATACCGGGGACGGCGCGAAGGGCGATCTCGCAGGCGGCGACGGCGAGGTGTTGGACGCCGACGGCGGCAAAACGGGCGAGGCTGACCAGTCGTGGCAATACGGCGATGAGCCCTGGTATGCTCTCACAGTGAAGAACAACCTGGCGGATGAAGAGAATCTCGGCTCGTCGGGCGCGTTGGCCCACGGCAAGCTGGTGTTCTCGTTCCATCTGCCCGAACAGGTGACGTTCTACAACAAGGCCACGCTGGACTCCAACAACTATGCCGATTACGAGGACGACGACTACCAGTTCTTCGTCGAACGCACTTATACGCCACGCGGTCAGACCGATCAGGTGACCGAGACCCTGACGCCCAAGCAGCTGCGCGCGGCCGGCTGGACGGTGAACGTCACCGCGCAGCCCGACTACGGTGCGAACAATTACAGCGATCCCGATTACGCCAAGCCCGACTACGACGATCCCGACGATGCGGGTGCGGGCAGCACGGCCAAGCCGAAGTCGCACGAGGGCGAGGTGCTGGTGGTCGAGCTGGCGCCGCCTGACGACGCCACCGATGCGGAGTTCGATGGTTCGAACAGCATGCTGGAGGCGTACTGGAAAGACGGTATCCGTCCGGACGGCTACTTCGGCATGGGCGACGTGATCACGCTCAAGGTGCGCACGGTCATCGACAACCTGGGCGACGAGGAATCTGCTGCCGAGGGCATGCCCGAAACCTACCGCGAACAACTTGAGAACATTCGCACCTGGGACGGCGAGGGCTCGCAGGCATACGTGACCACGCACGACCGAACCCTGGGCTGGACGGACGAATGGACGCACACCTATTCCGACAACTACACCGGAGACGAAGGTGCGGCAGGAGAAACCAAAACCAAGCCCAAGCTGCCCGCAGACCCCGATTTTCCGGTAAAGGACTTCTCCGACCAAACCCCCGACCGCTTCACGTTCGACAATCGGGTGGAGGATGCGCCGGGGTACCTGGACGAGGGCGACCCGAGCAATCCGGATGACGACGTGCAGGTGCCTGACACGGACTACGATGCGGACGGCGAGCTGGACGACATCTACACTGCGGCCGCCGCCGGTTGGTTCAAGGTGGCCAAGCCCAGCGCTTCCATCCGCGCTGATACGCTGGACCAGCGCAGTCTGGTGTCCGATCCGGACTTCGGCGTGGTTTTGGGCGATGACGCCCACGAACGCGGGTCCACCACCATGATGGTGACGCAGGCCATCAACACCGGCGGCGCGGTGAACAGCTTCATCGTGGATTGGCAGGTGCCTTATTGGGCTACGGGCCAAGGCTCGGTGCTGGATGCGCCTTTTGGAAACTCCTCCATGGCCATCGGCCGCACGCAGCCGGGTGTGGAGCGCGTGAGCACCGGCGTATGGGAGATTGGCGGCACCGAGTACACCCAGGAGGAGAAGGAATCCATAGAGCAGCAGCTGCGCGTCTACGTGCTGGTGCGCCAGGCGTCCACCTCCTACACCGATTCCGCAAACGGATACGAGGAGCAGAACGGACCTTCGTATCAGGACAAGGAGAACTTCGCGCTGGCGGGCACTTCCAAGGATCGCGACTATTACAAAGCCGGCGAGTGGAAGCTGGTGGGCGATCCGAACGGCTATGTCGTTTCCGACAAGCAGAACGTGGAGATACCCCTATCGACCGAACGCGGCAAGGACGTGCGCCAAGTACGTTGGATTATCACTGCTGGCTCGCTGGACGATACGAACGCTGGGCGCGCTTGTCCGGTGCCGCAGGGCCTGCGCCTTGCGGTGGATGCTGCGGTGGACGACGATGCGTCCGACGAGACAAGGGAGTTCACCTTCGGTTCGCAAGAGCCTGACGACGTTGACCCGCAGCGCGCCAACGTGGGTTGGACGCCGTTGAAGAATCCGGACGGCACAAGCTATCAGCGTGACAAGTACGGCGTGGTGAGGATTGAGGCTCAGACGCCCATGCCCAAAGGCATCACCAGCAACGCTGCTGCCGTGGTGTGCAACACGCTGGTCATGGAAACGCCGAGGATTCCCGAAGGCGCTGCGGCCACCAGTGCCGCAGAACTGCCCACCTATGTGGCGGTGGACGACGATGATCTGGCCGAGGCCGAGGCTGCGTCTGAGGTTGCGCTTGCGGCTGGCGAATCCGCTGCGGTGATGGAAGCCGCCAACGGAGGCGGAGCTTTCGTGGCCTCTACCGACGAAGGATTGGAAGCCGCTCGGGCTGCGGGCCTGACGGTGCTCGATGTTGGCGATGGCGATGCGGGCGGCACCGAAACCGACGATGCGGAGAGCATTGTGCCCACGTCCATCGTGCATCTGAATCACTTTGCAAGCGCCACGCCGCGCTACGATGACACGAAGTACCTGCGTTCGGACGACGCACGGGCGCGGGCGGGCTTCTACCGCGACCCGGAGTATCCGTATCTGGCGTTCGATATGCATCAGTCCTATTTCGAGGGCGGAGGTTTGAGCGGCTACGCATGGAGCAATTTCTCCACTCGCCCCACCATAGACCCCCGTGCTTCGCGCATGATGCGCTACCAGCTGACGTTGAGCAACTTGAGCAACAAGCAGCTTGAGGCGTTGGGTCTGTACGACGAACGTCATGGGGAGGACTACTGCTCCAATCCGCAGCTGTCGGTCATTCTTCCGTTCATCGAGGCGTTCGGGGCGGCCGAGGGGTTGACGCCCGACGACTTCGAGTTCGTTTCGTACGACAACTATACAAGCGAAGACTGCCCGTTGAACCCGGCGTACACCAGCAGCCCGACCATTGAGAAGAAGCCCGTCTTGGACGATGAGGGCAAACCGACATACGACGACAACGGCGAGCAGGTGTTTGAAGAGGTTACGCGTCCTGCCGCCAATCTGGACGACGCCACGCCGCTGTGGACGTATTATGTGGCTGAAACGGAGATGAGCGAGAGTTCTGCCGGCGACTACTCTTTCGCGCCGGGAGCATACCAAGAGCAAAGCAACGGCGGTTTGGGGATGCCCGAGCCTTACGTGGGCGGCGACCTCCTGGTGGCCGACAAGCTGGGTTCTGCGGACAGCCAGGTGAACCGCAAGTTCATGAGCTGGCACTTTGCCGGCACCGAAGACAGCGGCAACCAGAACCTGGGTCGCCTGGAGGCGGGCAGCACGCTGGTGGTGGAGTTCATGATGCCCATTCGCGAAGATGCGAACGGCGCCATCGTCAAGGAGTTGCTGACGGCTTCGGGCTACGGCTACAAGCAGGGCAACTTCAACGGGTACGTGCCCGCCGTGCAAACCGGCGAAAGCAAGATAGGCATAACGCGCGACACCCGCGATGTGAACTTGGACGGCATCAACAATCAGAAGATGATTATGAAGCAGATGGAGTCCATGGGCTTTGCCTCCAACAACACCACGCTTCAGACGAAGTACGCCTCCTCCCAGGTGAACACCTTGTTCACCATCGGAAGCTCCAACGTGAACGGGCCGGTGGCTGTGCCCGAGGGCACAAGCTACACCTACCTCAACTCTATCGACAACGTGGGCGCCAACGAGACGTCCGCCTTGGGCTTCGTGCGTTCGGCCATGCTCGACATTCTGCCTTACGAGGGCGACAAGTACGCCAGCAGCCCTGGAGAGGGCAACGAGGGCGTGCCCCGCAACTCCCAGTGGAACGGTTGGCTGGACGATCTCGACTCCATCAAGATGACGCGTGCCGTTCCCGACGGCCTGCTGGGCGATCGTGTGGACCAGGAGCTGGGCGAGAGCGAGTGCAGCATATGGGTGGGCCCCTTCAAGAGAGAGGGCGGCGCCCTTGTGCCGCAAACCGAAGCCGAGCTGCCCGAATTGTATCGTTTGTCCGGAGACGCCGACCGCTTGAAGTGGATGAACGCGCTGTACTACGACGTGCGCGACAACAAGGGCGCGGGCATGGCCGATCTCGGCTTTGTCAGCTTGTCCGAGTTCAAGCAATACTGCGCCGACCATCCGGCTGAGGCCGAGAAGCTGAAAAAGGCCATCCGTGCGCTGTGGGGCCAGGTGCTAAACGATGACGTGTTCATCTATCCGCTGGGCACCATCCGGCTCACCTACGATTTGCGCGCTCCGCTCAATCTGCCCAAGTACCTGGGCAACCTGTCGGGCGATCCTGTCTTCGACATGGATGCCGAAGCCAATCCGGGACGGGCCGAGCAGCTGGCTGACACCATGCAGAAAAACACGTTCGCCAGCCGCGTGAACAGCGGAAGGTCGGCTACTGACGACGAGAACACCTCGGTAACCGAGTACGCCTCCGCCGGCGCGTTCGTGGACGCCCCGGCCGAGCGCGGCTACATTGGCGACTACGTGTGGTTGGACCCCGACTGGGATCGTTTGCAAAACGACACGGACGGCGAGCTGACCCAGGACGGCTTGGGGCGCGAAACCACCTATCACCTGGCCGACAACGGGCGCTGGCTGCTGTCCACCGACAAGAGCATCGACCCTGACACCGGCGTGTGGGAGGGCCTGCACGGCAACGGATCGCGCACGGCCGACCTCTTCCGCGACCTCGACTACGACGGCGAGGCGGAAGACCCCGGCATCAACGGCGTGAAGGTGGAGCTGCTCAACGCCTACGGCCAGCCGGTTAACCGCGACGGGCAAGCGTCCTCGCTGGTGAACGATCCGGCGCTTACGGACGGCAAGGACCAGTGGGTGGTGTGCGACCCGGAGACGGGCGAGCCTATCATCAATCAGAACGGCGGCTACGACCTGGCCGAGGCCGGCGCGCCTTACTCCTATGTGACCGAGTCGGACTACTACGACAACAAGGGCTACTACATTTTGTCCAACCTGGCTCCGGGCGAGTACCGGCTGCGTTTCACCTTCCCCAAGGAATACGCCGGCTACACGCTGAGCACGCGCAGCATCGGCCCCGATGACGACGGGGACGGCGTGGCAGACACCGCCATGACCATAGAGCATCGCGCAGACGACCTCGCAACGGCCGACGTGGACGAAACGGCGCTGGTGGCCACCTCCGACGTGATACAGGTGGATGCAGTGGCCTTTGACGAGGAGGCGCTCAAAGCCGGCCAGCCCGACCAGGTGCACGCGGCCTACGACGCGCGCATGACCAGCTACGACGTGGGCATTGCCATGCCTGCCACCTACGAGGGCGTGGTGTATCGCGACGACCTTCTGGCAGACGGCTCGCCCGAAGGTGACAAGGGCGAGGACGCCATCGACGGCGTGCTGGACTACTACGGCACGGGCATCGACGATACGCTGGGCAGCGGCACCGCTGCGGAGGAGAAACGCCTGGCGCGCATGACGGTGACGGTGCACGACTACGATCCGGTCACGGGCGAGGTGTCGGACGGGCCCGCGCTCGATGCCGACGGCAAGCCCGCCGTGCAGGAGACGGAGGCCGACGGCGCGTTCTCGTTCAGCTTGCAAACGGGGCGGCACTACGTGGTGACGTGCGAGGACGAGTACGGCACGCAGCTGCTGAAACCCACGCTGTACGTGCGCAGCAACGACCCGCTGGAGTTCCCGGTGCGCCCCGGCGCGACGGGCGCCGATGGCGTGTGGGACAACGACCTGCAGCTCAAGGAAGGGCGCGGCATCACGCGTGCGTTCGAGGCCGTGGTGCCTGTGGACACCGACGGCAAGGCGGTGTACGAGCAGGATGGCGAGGCGTGGACGGGCCTTGCGCACTACCGCAAGCTCGCGCTGGGCTGGATAGACGGCACGAAGGGCTACCTGGGCAACTTCGTGTGGGAGGACAAAGACTACGACGGCGTGCAGGACATGGACGAGCCGGGCGTGCCAGGCGTGAAGGTGACGCTGGAGACGTACTGGTGGAATCCGGACAAGGACGGCGGCGCGGGCTGGGAGCAGTTGGTCGATCCCGCCACGAAGAAGCCCGTTTTGCAGACGCAGACCACGAGCGCATCAGGTCTGTACCTGTTCAGGGACGTGCCCACCTACGTGGCCGATCCGCTGGGTGCGCAGCCCGACCTTGACGAGGACCAGAAGGACAAGTACTTGGCGGGCTATCGTCTGCGCATCGCCGAGGGCGACCTGGCAAACCTGACCACCGACTGGGGCGTGACGCTGCGCAACGTGGATGTGGGCGAGGAGAACGACTCCGACCTGTCCACGGCTCCTGTGGCCGATACGGCAGATGGTGAGTCGTACTGGATGAACGAGGAGGGGCTTGCAAGCGGCTCCGACGACGATTTGGCATTTGACCAGATGATCGTCATTGCCGGCGAGGCCGACAACCAAACGGTGGACGCCAACACGTGCGAGATCAAGCTGCCCGACGGCTCGACGAGCACCTACGACTTGGCGAACGCCCAGCGCATAGAGAAGTGGGACGCCGGCTTGGTGGCGGTGCCCACGGCCAGCGTGACCGGGCGCGTGTGGCATGACGCCGATTACGACGGGTTGCAGAAGCGCGACGAGCTCGGGAATTGGGACGCGTCCGAACCTGGCCTGGCTGGCCAGCAGGTGACGCTCACGCAGTGGTACTACGACGGAAGTGCGTGGCAGCAGAACACGGCGTTCGGCGCGGATCGGTGGACGAAGGGCATCGTGACGGGCGGCTCGGCGGCGACGGGTACGGTGACGGTGAGCACGGATGCGGAGGGCCGCTATGTGTTTGACAACCTGCCGGTGGCGTACACAACAGACGATGGGCAGCACTATCTGGCGGCCTATCGCGTGACCTTGGACGACGTGAATCACGATGCGGATGGCGAGCCGTGGCTGCTCACGCGCTACCATCAGGGCGAGGACGAGGCGTCCATCAGCCTTGATTCTGACGTGGCCACGTTGGGGCAACCCCTGGTGGTGACCGACCGCTACGCTGCGGGTGCCGCCGGCACGGACGAGGGCGCGCGTGCGCTCGACGGTCTGATCATCCTGGCCGACAAGGTGGCGGACGCGGGCACGGCCCATCCGCTGGTTGACGACCAGGCAAGCCAGGTTGCTGTGGCGGCCAACGACTCCTTCGACGGCCAGGCGGCCGTCTACGACTGGTTGACGTGCGTGGCCGACGAGAACGGCCAGGTGCGCGGCGGCGACGTGGGCGAGCTGCCCGCGCCGCGTCCGAGCATCTCCGGCTTCGTGTGGCTGGATGCCGACAACGACGGCATTCGCGATGCCGAGGAGATGCAGGCGGCGGCTGGCGCTGGCGCGGACGACCTGCCCAACGGCGTGGAGGTGACGCTGGAGCGCTACGTTCCCGACGGCAACGGCAGCTGGATGAAGGATCCTGGTTGGACTGACCTCACAGCCCGTACTGCCACGCAGCAGCCGGTGGCGAGCGCTATTGTGCCGACGGGTGATGATGCAGATACGGGTGGCGCAGACAGCGACGTGGCTGGCGGCTCGGATGCAGGTGGCGCGGCCGGCGATTCGAGCGCGGGCGGCGATGCGGATGCGGGCAGCAACGCGGATGCCGCAACCGAGCAACCGGGCGTGTTCGTGTTCGAGAACCTGCTGGCCTCGAAGAGCGACGGGGCGAACGGACGCGTGCCGTACGCCTACCGCGTGCGCGTGAGCGACGCGCGCTACGCGGACGGCAACCTCATGATGGCCAAGTACCAGGAGGGCGACAGCTATCAGGTTGATTCCGACCTGCGCTTTGAGGACGGCTTCCTCATGGCGGCGGACGCGGCCGGCGCGGCTGTGGAGTACGACGTGCTGCTTGATGTGGCCGACGACCAGTCCTTCGGCGCGAACGTGATGCGCGACCAGCCTGTTTCCGGCAATCCCAACTACCAGGAAACGAATCCGGGCACGCAGGATGCCGCCACGCTCATCTACGATGCTGCCAAGGCATCCGATCGCGCTTCGAACGACGCGGGCGTCATCGTGCCGCCGAAGCACACGGTGGCGGGCCGCTTGTGGCAAGACGCCGACAACGACGGCCTGATAGATGAAGGCGAGGAGGGCCTGTCCGGCAAGAAGGTCACCCTGAAGCAATGGAAGAGGGCGGCTGACGGCACCTGGTCGGCGGCAGGGGTCGATCTGACCGCCACCACGCAGACCGACGGGTCGTTCTCGTTTGACAACCTGCCCACCTACGTGCGCGGCGTGGGCGGCGAGGTGCTGCTGGCGGGCTACACGCTGGAGGCGGCCGGCAGCGGTGCCGATGGCATAGGCGACCTGCCGCTTGCCCGCCTGCTGTCGGACAGCCCCCAGCAAGACGGCGCCAACTCCACCATGCGGGGTCCGGCCGATGCCGCCGCCAACGCCGGCGTGTACGGCCAAGACAGCTATCCGCTGCGTTGGAACGAGCAGAATAGCCAGGATAGCAATGCGAATGGTCTGGTGCGCAGCGTGCTGGACGGCCGGCTGGTGCTGGCCTCCCGGGCAGATGACACCACCACAAACGCGTACCGCGTGGATGCGGGCGGCCTGTCCTTCGACGTGTCCGCCGGTCAAGACGAGCTGCGTATGAACGGCGGCGTGGTGCCCGATGCGAAAGGAAGCATCACCGGCGTGGTGTGGAACGACGCGGATCGCGATGGCATGCGCACCGAAGATGGGGATGACAAGCCGGTGGACGGCCGCCGGGTGTACCTGACCCAGTGGTACCTGGGCGACAACGGCCAGTGGGTGCAGAACACCGCCTTCGGCGCAGGCGGCGACGGCGGCCCGGTCGGCAGCGTCTCGACGCTCACAGATGGCGAGGGCCGCTATTCCTTCGACAACCTGACATCCTACGTGCGGGTGGGCGCCGACGACTTCCGTCTGGCGGCGTATCGCGTGAGCGTGCTTCTGCCCGATGGCGAACTGGCCTCCGTCTGCCATGCGGGCACCGACCGCACCATCGACTCCGACCTGGCGGCTCCGGCCGAAGGGTTGAAGGTGGGCGAGCTGTTCGAAACGTTTGACGACGGCGCGGGCGCAACAACCCAGCTGCGCGAGGATGGCTTCATTATTCTGGCGCAAAAGCAGGATGCGTCTGCGGCTGTTCCGTGGTACACGGGCACGTTCAACGGCGTGACCTACGACGCGCTGGCCGGCCGCGAGCAGCAGCGCGGCGGCGACGCGGGCGTGGTGGATGAGCCGCGGGCCACGGTGTCCGGCGTGCTGTGGTGGGATGCCAACCACGACGGTCTGTATAACTCGCAGGCCGCGGTTGGCACGGCGCCCGAGGCGGTGCTGCCTGGGCGTACGGTGCATCTCGCGGCGTGGTATCGCAACGAGGAGCAGGGCGCATGGGAGCGCTATGCGGCGGCCGACCAAGAAGCCACCAGCGGCAGCGACGGACGCTTCTCCTTTGATGTGGCGGCGTCGGCCCAGGTGGACGGCGTGCGGCGTCTGCTGGGCTACACCCTGGCGGCCGACGGGCAAACCTATTCTGACGCGGGCTCTGCGGGCGTGGGCGGTCTGCCTATCACGTCTGTGCAGGTGGATTCGCCTACGTCCGACAGCGCGAACTCCAAGGTGCGCCGACCGAACGACACCTCGGTGGAAGCTCCGCAGACTGCGGAGGATTACGCCATCGCCTGGGCGGGCGAGGACGGTGCGGACGACCAAGGCACCGTGGACGGCCGTCGCGTGCTGGACGGGCGCGTGGTGGTGGCCGCCGCCGATAAAGACGGCATGAACGACGCCTACGAGCTTTCGGGCTACAACGTGGCCTTCGCCGAGGACGAGAACCGCATGCACGGCGGCTTCGTGCCGGCCGAGCAGGGCAAGGTCGAGGGCCTGGTGTGGAAGGACCTTGACTACGACGGCGTCCAGGAAGACGGCGAGCCGGGCATCGGCAGCCGCCAGGTGTACCTGACCCAATGGTACCTGGGCGACGACGGCCAGTGGGTGCAGAACGCGTCCTTCGGCCTGGGCGGCAATGGCGGTCCGGCCGGCAGCGTCTCGACGCTCACAGATAGCGAGGGCCGCTACTCCTTCGAAGGCTTGGCGCCCTATGTGCAGATGAAGGACGGCGCGCCTGTGGATCAAACCGTGCGTGGCGACGACGACTTCCGCTTGGCATCCTACCGCGTGAGCGTGCAAGGGCCCGAGGGCGACGAGGTGGTCACGCGCTTCCATGCCGGGTCTGACTCTTCGAAGGACTCCGACGCGGTGGTGACCGCCGACGGCACGCCGCTGCCGCTCTATCAGCAGTACGAAGACGCGCGGGCCGACGGCGCGGTCATCGTGGCGCATCCGGTTGCCGACGGCGACGCGCCCGCCGTGTACGCAGCCGATTACGCCGGCGTGAGCTATGACCCGGTGCGGGCCGAAGAGCGCGTTTTCGGCGGCGACGCCGGGTTCACCGACCGGGAACCCGCGTTTGTGTCCGGGCGCATCTGGGACGACGCGGACCGCGACGGCGTTCAGGACGATCCGGCCGACGAGCCGGGCGTCGCGGGGCTGACGGTGACGTTGGAGCGCTGGTACTTCGATGCCGACGCGGATGAGTGGAAGATCGCACCCGCCGGTGCGTTGGAAACGACGGCGACCGGCGCCGACGGTGCCTATCGTTTCGAGGTGCCCACCACCATCACGGTTGACGGCACGGTGCGGCTCGCCGGTTACAAGGTGCGTGTGGACGGCGCCCATCTGGGCGCGCTGCCCGAGGCGTGGGGCGTGACGCAGCGCCGCGCCGGGGACGATCGCGCCCTCGATTCCGACCTGGCCGAAGCTGTGAAACCGGCGCTTTTTGGCGCGCCTGCGGCGGCGGGCGGCACCCGCTACCTCACCGACGACGGCGAGTTCATCGTGCCGGCGCAGCCTGCCGCCGATGGCTCGCAGTACGCGGTGGCGGGGCCGGGCGGCGCGTCCTACGATGCGGCGCGCGGCTTCGAGGACGACACGTGGGACGGCGGCCTGGTGGCCGTGCCCACGGCGCGCATCGAAGGCGTGGTGTGGGACGACGCGAACAGCGACGGCCTGCGCGATGAAACCGCCGAGCACGGTGTGGACGGCCAGCAGGTGCTGCTGGAGCAGTACGTGCTCAAAAACGGCGCGTGGGAGCGCAACGATGCGTTTGGCGCAGCGGGCACGGCGGCGGTGACTGCGGCCACGAATGCCGAGGGCCGCTACGTGTTCGACAATCTTCCTACGGCGTGGACGGACACGGCCACGTCGCGGTCGTACCTCGCCTCCTACAAGGTGTACGTGGGCGCGCTTGCGGGCGACCGCCTGCTCACGCGCTATCATGCCGTGCTCGATGCGGGTCCGGCGGCCAGCGTGGGCGTGGACTCGGATGCCGACGGTGCGGATGCGGCGGGTTGGCATCCCTTGCATGACCAGGTGGTGGCCGATGACGGTTCGGTGCAAACGCGTCCGGGCGACCGCATCGTTCTTGCGGCGGCTGCGGCTGGCGCAAGCGGCGCGTTTATTGGCGAGGATCCGGCCACGAACCGCTCGTACGACCTGTTGGCCGCTGCGCACGAGGCGACGGCCGGCGGTGATGCGGGCCTGGTGGAGCTGCCTGCCGCCGAAGTGTCCGGCGTGCTGTGGTGGGATGTCAACCATGACGGCCTCTACAATGCGCAAGCCGAAGGCGACACGGCGCCCGAGGACGTGCTGTCCGGCCGCGCGGTGCGCCTGGCCGCGTGGATGCTGGACGATCAGGGCGCTTGGCAGCGCTATGCGGCTGGCGACCAAGAGGCGCTGACGGGCGGCGACGGTCGCTTCTCCTTCACGGTGGCGGCCTCGGCGGCCGATGGCAACGTGCGTCGGCTTCTGGGCTACACGCTGGCGGTGGACGGCCAGGCGTTCGATGCGGCGGGCTCTGCGGGCGTGGGCGGCCTGCCGGTGACGGCTCTGCAAGCAGATTCGCCAACTTCCGACAACGACAACTCCAAGGTGCGCCGTCCGGGCGACGCTTCGGTTGCGGCGCCGCAGAACGCGGGGGACTATGCTATAGCCTGGAACACCGGAGCCGGCGCGGACGATCCGGCGCACCGCGTGCTGGGCGGCCGTATGGTGGTGGCCGAGCGCACGCAGCCGGGCATGGTGGCCGACTACGACCGCCTGGGCTACAACCTGGCCTTCGCCCAAGACGAGAACCGCATGAACGGCGGGTTCATCCCCGCTGAAACCGGCTCCATCGAAGGCGTGGTGTGGGAGGACGCCGACTACGACGGCGTGCAGGGAGATCCGGCACAAGAGCCGGGTATTGAGGGCCATGGTGTGTACCTGACCCAGTGGTACCTGGGCTCAGATGGCACCTGGGTGCAAAACGCAGATTTCTCCCGCACCACGACCACTGACGGGGAGGGCCGCTATGTCTTCGAGGGGCTGCCGTCCTTTGTGCGGCTGGCCGCAGACGGCTCGTTTGCCCCGGCGGGGCACGCTACCGATGACTTCCGTTTGGCCTCCTACCGGGTGAGTGTGGATGCACCTGGCGAGGGCCGCATTGTCACGCACTATCATGCGGGCGATAATCCGCAGGCGGACTCCGACGCGTTGCTGGTTGCGGGCGAGGCCACCATACCGCTCTACGAGCAGTTCGTTTCCGCCGATGGGGCGGAACGCTCAGACGGCGCGGTCATTGTGGCGCATCCGGTGGCTGCGGACGATGCGAGATCTCCGTATGGTGTGGAGTATGCTGGCGTTATGTTCGATCTGGTCCGTGCTCAGACCAATCCTGTGTCCGGTGGCGATGCGGGCGAACATTTGGTTGCTACCACGCACATCGCGGGCGTGGTGTGGGAGGATGCTGACGGTAACGGGCTGCAAAACGAACGCTCGGAGGTGTCGGGTTCTTCGGAGGGCTATCGTCCGGAAGCTGGCATCGACGGCGTGGACGTGGTGCTTACCCGCTATGTGCCCGATGCGGATAACGCGGATGGCGACGGCGATGGTTGGAAGGTGGACGAATCCTTCACGCCCATGGTTCAAGCAACTGGTCAGGGTGTGGATGGCTTCGGCCGCAGCTCCCACGGTGTGTACCGCTTCGACGGCCTGGATGCGTGGGGCACGGTGGACGGTGCGCCCGTGGTGTACGCCTACCGGGTGGAGCTTGCCCGTCCCGACGAGGTGAAGGCGTCGTGGCTGCTGTCGGTTCCGCGCTTGGGAGAGGATGGCACCTTCGACTCCGACCTGTTCCAAGACGGTCTTCTGGCCGAGCGCGCGGCGCAGGAGCACCTGGTGTTGCTGGGGTTGGCCGACGAGGGCACGGCGCTGGACAACCGGGTGCAAGCGCCGGCCTCGCGCGCAGACGGCGCGGCGTCGCTGGCAACGTACGACCTGGCGCGGGTGCTCTCGCGCGACCACGACGACGCCGGCCTCATGGCGCCGCCGGCAAACGCCATAGCGGGCACGCTGTGGGTTGATGCTAATTACGACGGTGTGATAAGCGACGGCGAGGAGTTGCTGGCGGGCAAGCGCGTTGCGCTGTCCACGTGGCTTCTGGGCGAGGATGGCTGGACGAAGACAGGGGAGGCGTCCCAGCTTACAAACGGCGCGGGACGTTTCGAGTTCGGCGGGCTGGCCGCTTCGGCGCTTGACGAGGATGGCGTGCGGCGTTTAGCGGGTTACACGCTTGCGGTTGACGGGTCCCAAGGTCCCGAGGGCACGGGCGGTCTGCCGGTGACGGCGTTGCAGACGAACTCGCCTGCGGCTGACGATCTCAACTCCAAAGTGCGCCGGCCTGGGGACGGCTCCGTCGTGCCGCCCGCGTCCGAGGAGGATAGGGCCATCGCCTGGACGGAGGCTCATGTGGCCGAGTCCGACAAGTCCGTGCTGGACGGGCGCATCGTGCTGGCGCGTCCCGCTGCGGAGGACGACGCCACGGTGAACGGCTCCTACGTGCTTGAGGGCTTCGATGTGGCCGAGGGCCGCAGCGAGCTGCGCATGAACGGCGGCTTCGGACCCTTCCCGTTTGGCGTGCTCGAAGGCGTGGTGTGGGACGATGCGAATTACGACGGAACGCAGGACCTGGCCTCTCCCGGCGAGGAGGGCTTGGAGTCCGGCATGCCCGGGCAGGCCGTGCGGGTTACCCAGTGGTATCGCGAAGGCGGGGAATGGGTGCGAAACGAGGCGTTTGGCCGCACCGCGATCACCGACGAGCGGGGCCGGTACCGCTTTGAGAATCTGGCGCCGTACGTGCAGATGAAGGATGGCGCGCCGGTGGAGGAGGGCCAGTCGGGCGACGACGACTTCCGCCTGGCGGCCTACCGGGTGTCGCTTGACGGCGCGCCCGAGGGCTACGCGGCCACGCGCTACCACGTGGGCGACGACCCCACGGTGGATTCGGACGCGCTGCTTGATGCAGCTAACCGGACGCTGTCTGTGGTGGAGCGCTATCCCGACGGCACCGAGGGCGCGCTGCGCGGCGATGGGTTCGCCGTGATGGCCGTTGCGGTTGACGGGGCTTTGAACAGCCAGTATCGCGATACGTTCGCGGGCGTGGAGTACGACGTGTTGCGCAGCGTGGCGGCTCAGCGCGGGGGCGACGCGGGCTTTGTGGCCGTGCGTTCGGCCAGCATCAGTGGTCGGGCGTGGGTGGACGCCGACGACGACGGCTTGCAGGGTCGGGACGAGGCCGGCCTGGCGGGCGTGAGGGTGAGTTTGTCGCGGTACGCGTACCGTTCGGGCGCGGCGGATGGCGATCGTTGGGAGTTCGACGAGGCGTTCGAGGCTAAAACGGCCGTCACGGCCGAGGACGGCTCCTACGCCTTCGCCGGTTTGCCGGCCGTCGGCGCGGTTGCTGCGGACGATGGCGCGGCGGAAACGCTGGTGTACGGTTACCGCGTGGTGGTGGAAGAGTTCCCGCAGGGCTTCGACGTTTCGCGGCTTGATGCGGGCGATGCCGCGGTCGATTCCGACTTGGACGAGGCGACGGCGTGGCTGCTGCCCGATGAGCCGGTGGAGGGTCTGATCGTGCTGGCCGATGCGGCTGACGGCTCCGATCCGTCCGACATCGGGAACGGGCCCGGAGGTCGCGCGTACTCGCCGGCGGCCTCGCACGACTGCGCCTGCCTTGACGCGGGCTTCGTGCCGCACGGTCTGACGGTCATCGAGGGTCGCGTGTGGGATGACGATAACCGCAACGGTTTGCAGGATGTGGGAGAGCAGCCGCTTGTGGGCGTGGAGGTGCGCCTGGACCGCCGGGAGGTTGCGACGGGCGGCGATGCGGCGCCCGCCTCTGCGGCCGTCGGGTCCGCTGTCGCCGGGACTGACGAGGGTTGGGTGGACGTGGCCGGCATGCCTTCGGGCGAGGATGGCGCCTATCGCTTCGAGGAGCTTCCCGTCTGCTCGGAGACGGGCGTGCCTTACCAGTACCGCGTGCGCGCGGAGGGGCCGGAGGGCTCGCACGTCACCGAGCTTGACGCGCAGGGCAACACGCGCGACAACGAGGACAACGATTTCGCGCCGCTCGATCCCGACCGCGGGGACGCGCTCGGCGCGACTGCGGCCTTGACGCCCGGCTCGGCCCGCTTTGGAGGGGCCAACGCATTTGGGCAGTCCTTCGACCTGGTGCACGTGGCAAGCTGGACGCGCGCCGACGGCAACGCGGTGGATTTGGGGCTGTGGTTTGACGAGGGAGTGATCAAGCCTCTGCCCAAGCTGGGCGACCTGTGGGCGCGCCTGCCGTTCGCGTTGACAGTCGCGGCGGTTGTCGCCACGGCGACGATCGCCGTGCGCCGCAGGCGCAGGCGCGGGCTGGACAAGGGCGAGCCTGTGGGTGCGTAGTCCGTCGCTGCATAGTCTGTCGGCTGGGGCTGTAACAAAAGTCCCCTTTTATGAAAAGCCGAGACCTCGCATCTGGGGTCTCGGCTTTTCGGCTTTTGCGAGGCGCTCAATGAAGGAGAAAGATGGGCAAAAGAGACGATGAAAGTTCTCGGGGTTGGTGAAAAACATAGCTTGACCTGGCATTATATGGTATAATAGCACCAGGTCAAACAAGCGGAAGGACGATTATGGCCCGACCCGTTTTCAAGCCCGTGAACCAGCGCCAGCAGATGCTTCTGCCGCCGGATCTTTCCGACCTCATCCCAAAAGACCACCTCGTGCGCGTCGTCGACGCGATCATCGAAGCCATCGACGCGAATGAGCTTTATGCGCTCTATCCCGGAGGGGGCGCGAGTGCGCACGACCCGAAGATGATGCTCAAGGTCGTGGTATACGCCTATGCGAGCGGCGTCTACTCCTCGCGCAAGATCGCGCGCGCGACGCGCGAGAACATCCACTTCATGTGGATCGCGGGCATGACGCCGCTTGACCATATGACTATAAACCGCTTTAGAAGCGAGCGTATCCGCCCCGTGTTCGAATCCATCTTCGCGCAGGTGATAGAGCTTTTAGCAACACGCGGCCTTATTACGCTCAACACCTATTTCCTCGACGGCACCAAGATGGAGGCCGCCGCGAACAAGTACACCTTCGCCTGGAAAAAGGCAACCGAAAACCACCAGGCGAAGCTCCGCGCGAAGGTCCGCGCCCACTTGGACGAGATCGACCGCATGAACGAAGAGGAGGACCGCCTCGCCGAAGCGCTCCCCGAGCCCGAAGAGGTCACCTCCGAAGACATAGCCGAGGCGGCGCGCCGCATCAACGAGCGCCTCCGCGCCCGCCCGAAGGACAGGGAGCTCAAGCGGGCCAAGAAGGCCTTCGAAGACGACTACCTCCCCCGCATGAAGCGCTACGAAGGCCAGCTGGCCCTTTTCGAGGGGCGCTCGTCGTTCTCCAAGACCGACCCGGACGCCACGTTCATGCGCATGAAAGAAGACCACATGCGAAACGGCCAGCTCAAGGCCGGCTACAACGTGCAGATAGGCACCGAAGGTCAATTCGTCGTCTCTTACACGCTCCATCGCCGGGCGGGGGACACCGCGTGCATGATCGAGCATCTCGAGCACCTTCGCCGCACAAGAGGGACCCTCCCCGACGTCGTGGTCGCGGACGCGGGATACGGAAGCGAGGAGAACTACGCCTATCTCGAAAGCCGCGGCGTAGAGGCCTTCGTGAAGTACAGCATGTTCCACAAGGAGCAGAAGCGCTCGTTCAAGGCGGATCCCACCCAGCCGAAGAACTGGACCTTTGATGAAAAGAGCGATACTTGGGCATGCTCCGGGGGTCGCACCCTTCATTTCCTGAAAGAAAAGGCGGCGAAAAGCGAGCTTGGCTTTGAATCGATCACGCGGCTCTACCACTGCGATGACTGCTCAGGATGCCCCCATCAAGCAAAATGCACCAAAAGCGAGGACGAGTCGCGAAATCGCACTATCTATATAAACCCCTCCCTCGTAGACCATAGAAACCAAGCCGAACGAAGGCTCACGAGCGACGAGGGGGTCGCTCTCAGGCGAAGAAGGGCAACCGATGTGGAAACCGTCTTTGGCGACATCAAGAGCAACTGGCGCTTCAAACGCTTCACCCTGCGAGGTCTTGCAAAGGCAACCCATGAATGGGGCCTTGTCGCGCTCGGGCACAATATGAGAAAGATCGCCCGGATCGTGGGAGCCAAGCAAGCGTCAATGGATGTCGCATTCGCCTAAAGGAATGCGGGCTTTCCGCATCCCAAACCAAAAAGGGCTGCAACCCATTGTGAGTTGCAGCCCTTTATTTGCCGGAGGCTTTTGTTACAGCCCCAACGGACGGTGGGCCGTGCTCGGCCCTGCGGGGAGGAGCCTCTCACTCCGCCGTCAGCACCAGCTTCGATTTCCGCGTGGCGACGGCGGGACGCGCCGCCTCCATCGAAAGGCACTTCTGCGGACAGCGGGAAACGCACGACGCGCACTGCACGCACCGGAACCGGTCGACGGTCCAGGTGCTCTCCTGCCTGTCCACCTCGATGGCGTCGGCGGGACAGCACCTCGCGCAGACGCCGCAGAACACGCACTCCTCCACGACGCACTCCACGACCCCTCGAGCAATTGGCGAGGGCCTTTTCTCCATCTGCGGATACTGTATCGTCTCAGGCTGTTTGAACAAACTCCCGAGGGTCATCCCCCCGAGTTTGAATCCTCCCATGGTCGGCCTACCTTTCCGTGCAGCTGATGCAGGGGTCGATGGTCAAAATGATGGTGGGGACGTCCGCCAGGCTGCATCCCTCAAGGGCGCGGACCAGACCGGCCAGGTTCTGGGACGTGGGCGTGCGTACGCGCACGCGCGCCAGGTTCTTCGTACCGTCCCCGCGCACGTAGTAGTAGGCTTCGCCGCGCGGCTGCTCGATCATCGTGCACGCCTGCGCCCCGTCGGCGGGCGCCCCTTTCACCGGCACGAGGATATCGCCCTGCGGAATGCCCGCGATGAGCTCGCTGATGAGGTCGATGGATTGGAACACCTCTTTCGCGCGCACCTCGCAGCGCGCGAGGCAATCGCCATCCGAGGCGACGATGGGCTCGAACCCGGAAAGGCCGGCGTAGGCGCCGCCGGCATGCTCCCGAACGTCGTAGGCGACGCCCGAGGCGCGCGCGAACGGCCCCACCATCGACAGATCCAACGCCTCCTCCTTGGACAGGACGCCAACGCCAAAAAGCCTGTTTCTCACCGAGGAGTCGGAAAGGAACGTGCTCACGATCTGCCGATACTCGTCGCGCAACCCCTCAAGCTCCGATTTCATGCGCGCAAGCTGCCCCGCATCGAGGTCGTGGACCACGCCGCCCACTTCCACGGCGTTGAAGATGACGCGCCCGCCCGTGGTGGCCTCGAACACGTCGAGCACCCGCTCGCGCAGCCGCCAGCAGTGCATGAACAGGCTCTCGAAGCCAAAGGCGTCAGCTGCCAGGCCCAGCCATAGAATATGGGAATGCACGCGCGAAAGCTCGTGCCAGATGGCGCGCAGATGTTCGGCGCGCGGCGGCACCTCCACGCCGAGAAGCGCCTCCACCGCCTCGGCGTAGGCGTAGGCGTGCCCGAACGAACAGATGCCGCAGATGCGCTCGGCCACATGCAGAAATTGGTGGTAGTCGCGCCTCTCGGCAAGCTTTTCAAGCCCGCGGTGGATAAAGCCAATCTGCGGGATTGCCTCGATGACGGTCTCGTCCTCGACCACGAGGTCGAGGTGCAGAGGCTCCGGCAGCACCGGGTGCTGCGGGCCGAACGGGATGACGGTCGCCTTCCCCATGCTACTCACCTTCCTTCC
>DXCU01000048.1 GCA_019115845.1 Candidatus Rubneribacter avistercoris
TGGGGTTGAAGTAGCGCAGCAGCACCACGTTCCACTCGTTATCACCCACGTACAGGTCGGAAAGCACCTGCTCCAGCATGCTTTTCGTCCAGCCGTAGGGGTTGGTGGCGTCGTGCTTGGGGCAGTCCTCCGTGATGGGGATGAACTCGGGTTCGCCGTACACGGTGGCGCTTGACGAGAACACGATGTTCTTCACGTCGTGCGCGCGCGCCACGTCGCACAGCGCCAGCGTGCCGGCCACGTTGTTCCAGTAGTACTCCAGCGGCTTGGCAACGCTTTCCCCCACGGCCTTGAATCCGGCGAAGTGGATGATGGCGTCCACGTCCTCTTTGGCGAAGATGGCGTCAAGCGCCTCGCGGTCAAGGATGTTGGCCTCGTAAAACGTCAGGCGCGCGTCGTCGGCGGCCAGGCCGGCGATGGTGCGCACGCGGTCGACGGCCAGGGCGCTCGAGTTGCTCAGGTCATCCACGATAACCACGCGGTACCCCTTCTGCAGCAGCTCGACGCACGTGTGGCTGCCGATGAATCCGGCGCCGCCCGTCACGAGCACGCAGGTCTCGGCCGGGTTCTTGGCCAGGCTCTTGTTCGCCATTGCTGTCTCCTCTCCGCTGGATGGCCAAACGCCCATCCGCTTCGTTCGGCTATGCGTCATGCGAGGCGCTTCGCTTTTTGCTCCGTCTATGGTAGCAGGGCGAGGCGCGTCCGTGCGCAAACGCGCCAAAGCAACACGGGCGGCCGAAGGCCCTCGTTTTGGCCTCGCGACGGGCGCGCAAACGCTGCGGACAGCCCCCAACCCCCCTGTTGACGTGGGGGTGCAGGGGAGGGAGGGCGCCTTTTTTCATGGTACGTTTCATCGTGTGCGAAAAAGCGGTTCCCGAGGAGAGAGGCAAACGGAGATGAGATTCGGGAAAGTGAGGCGCCTGTGCGTCGTTGCCGCTCTGGCGGCAGTCGCGTCTGCGGCGGTGCCGGGGGCGGCGTTGGCGAGCGAGGTGGAGGTCGGCTCGTTCACGCTGTCCAACGATGCGGAAACGCCGATCTTGAACACCGATTACACCTACTCAGGTTCCACGCTCACCATCATTTCCGACAAAAGCGTCACCGTCTCCATGAAGGACGCAGGAAGCACCAGCACGACAGACAACATCGTGGTGAACGTCGGTTCCGGCAATGCCGCCAACCTGACGCTTGACAACGTGAGCATTGACATGTCGGACGCCGATGGGCGTGCCGCGCTGCGCATTCAAAGCGGCGATGCGGTCATCGAGCTTGACGGCCGCAATGTGCTCAAGTCGGGCTCGCATCGCGGCGGCCTGCAACTGGGCGGAAGCGACGGGGCCCGCGACGACACCGGCACGCTCGTCGTAAACGACAGCAACGCAACGGCCGGCTCCCTTACGGCCGAAGGCGGAGACGACGGCGCCGGTATCGGGTCCGGCGGGTACTGGGGCAGGTCCGCCGCCGGCAGCGATGGGCAGAATCTAAGCTCCGGCAGCCTTCCGGCCGGGTGGAAGGCCGTTGGCTCCATCACCATCAACGGCGGCACCATCACGGCCGTCGGGAAGCGGGGCGGCGCCGGCATCGGCGGAGGCTCCCTGACAAGCGCAGGCGACATCGCCATCAACGGAGGCGTCGTCACGGCCACGGCGTCGGGCACGGCGCGGTACGACTACAATTCGCACAACGTGGAGGCGATGGGCGGCGCCGGCATCGGCTCGGGCGCCGGCTGGGGCTTCTGGATTCGCTCGGGGTACAACCGCACGGCAACCGTCACGTGCGGGAAGATAGCGATTTCCGGAGGCGAGGTCATGGCCACCGGTTCAAGGATGTCTCCGGGCATTGGAGGCGCATCCTGCATCGGCTCGGGTGACGGCGTGAGCGTGAACCCCGTTCAGCGAGCCACCGCCGCCGGATCGGTCGTGATCTCGGACGGTGTCGTCACCGCAAACGGCGGCGAGAAAGCCGCCGGCATTGGGGCGGGCCAGAACTCGTCCAACAAGCTTATCGACATCACGGGCGGCACCGTTCGGGCCAACGGCGGAAACTGCCCCAACGGGGAGCGGAACGTCACGGGCATCGGCGGCGCGTACAACAGCAATCCCCAGACGTTCACCATCTCCGGAGGCAGCGTTTGGGCCACCGCCAAGAGCAATTCTCCGTACATCAATGCGGGCGCCAAAATCACCGGCGGATTCTTCCACGTTGACAATCCGGTCAACTGCATGGACAAGCAGAGCGTGTACAGCGTTGCGCCCCAGCCGGGTTACGGCGTGGCCGAAAACACCGCCGATACGAACGTGAGCATGACGGACTATCGAGTTCGCGTTGTGCCCGCTCCCACGCTGTCGGTTGCCAACGCCTCTGAGAGCAGCTTCACCTACGGCGAGAAGACCGGCCAGCAGATCATCGACGACTTGGGCGCCGTGACGGCGACGGCGCACACGGCAGCGCTCATGCCGGAGGGCGCCGCCATCACCGAAACGGAGCCGGTTGAGGGCCGCGTGGCCTACCTTGTCAACGACGGGGAGCCGGGCGTGGCCTACAACGGCTGGAGCTGGTTGGCGGGATACCGGGAGCTTGATCCCGCAGAGCATTTGGACGCGGGCGCCTACACGCTCATGGTCCTCGTCCAGCAAGGCGACGCGACGAAGGCGGACCCCGCCGCCGGCAGCACCAACCCCGAGATCGCCCCCGCTTTCCGGAAGATCGCGCTCACGGTGAACAAGAAGCCGCTTGCGGAGGGCATGTTCAACGCGCTGGCCGATTCGGTCTACTCGGGCGTTCCCCAAACGCCGACGCCGAGCATCGCGGATGGCGAACCGCTGCTGACCGAAGGCGACTACACGGTGTCCTACGCGGACAACGCGAACGCCGGTGCGGCCACGGCCACGGTGACCGCTTCCGCCGACGGCAACTATTCCGGTTCGGCGAGCCTTGCCTGGACCATCGACAAAGCCGTGCTCACGGTGAAGGCCGAAGATCAAACGGTGGAGTTCGGGGCTGTTCCGGCCGCCAATCGGTACGCCTTCGACGGATTCGTGAACGGCGAGGACGCGGCGAGCGCGAACATCGCGGGCGCGCCCCTCATCACGTGGCCGAGCTACGTTCCGGGTGCATCGGGGCCGGGCTCCTACGACTTCTCCCTTGCGGTGGGAACCCTGGACGCGCTCAACTACCGTTTCGAGGCGGATGCTGCGCAGGGCGTGCTCACGGTGACCGCCGCGGCAACGCGGATCGTCGACGTCGTTGCGGCCAACTGCGTCTATGGCGACACGCTCACTGTGACGGGCAAGGTTGCAGCACCCGCCTCCGCATCCGTTCCCACGGGCAGCGTGACGCTTTCCTACCACGACGGAGCCGGCGATCATGAGCTGGGCGACGCCGCGTTGGACGCGGCCACGGGCGGGTTCGTCCTTGAATACGACACGTCGGGCAAGGCCGTTCCCACCGGGGCCGGCATCAAAGTGGATGTGAAGTACGCCGGAAGCGACGATGGCAGCTTCGCATCCGCATCCGACGCTTCCGCAACCTTCGATCTGGCCAAGAAGGAGATAACGCCGCGCGTTGCCGGCGATGACACGCGCGAGTACGACGGCACCACCGACGTGACGGGCGCGGGCCTGTCGGTCGAGTTCGACGGCAAGCTGCAAAACGACGCGGTGACCTGCACGGCCTTTTGGGCTTACGCCGACGCGGCCGCCGGCACTCGCGAGGTTGGGGCAAGCGGCATCCAGCTTGCGGACGATTGGGGCGTCTGGTACGCGCTGATTGCCGATGCGGCCGTCAAAACCGACGTCACCGGCATTGTCCCGCGCGCCGTCACGTTGGCGGTGGCCGATGCCACGGTGCCCTACCGCGCGGGCAGCCTGCCGGCTTTCTCCCTGATTCAACAGCCTGTTTCCGGCTCCTACGCGGCGGGCGAGGGCTACGCGGACTTGGGCGTGCAAAACCTTGCCTTCGACGTGGCCCCCACCTACGATCCCGCAGCATCGGCCCAAGGCAGCACGCACGAGGTTGCGGTGTCGAGCCAAACCGTTGCGAACAACGCCAACTACAAGGCAACCTTCGCGCCCGGCACGCTCACCGTGGTGAGGTCCTCCTCGGCTGTGGTGGGCGTCAAAACCTACGACGAGACGGGTGCGACGGAGAAGTCCGCCTTCACCTACGGCGATAAGATGGTGGTGAAGGGCGCGGTGTCGGCCACGGGCACGGCTGCCACGCGCGCCCTTGCCGCGCCGGCCGCCAACGAGGTGGCGCTCTACCATGCGGGCACCGGCGCGCAGCTTTCGGAACCTGCGTCCGTGCAGGCGGACGGGTCCTTCGAGCTGCGCTACGACACGGCCGAGAAGGGAATTGGCGTAGATCCTGCCGGCACGGATCTTGAGGTGCGCTACGTGGGGACGGCCGACCAGGGCGACGCGGTTGCCACGGTGACGGTGACGCTGGCCAAAAAGGCGATAACGGTTTCGCTGGGCGGCGCTGCCGCCAAGGCGTACGACGGCACGGACGCGCTGCCCCAGGGGCATGCGGTCACGTGGCAGGCAAGCGGCTTGGAGTCGGATTCCTCGGACGCCGACGCGGTGGCAGTTGGGCTTTCCAACCTGAGGTACGCCGGAGCTGCGGCGGGCACCGCGGGCGTGGCGGGCACGGCTTCCCTGGACGAGGCCGCCCTCGACGGCGGTTGGTACCGGCTTGCCGACGCCGCGGCCTCCGGCACGGTGGCAGACGGCATAGAGAAGGCGGTCGTTTCCGTCTACGCTCCTGATCAGGAGGTTGTGTTCGGCTGGCGTTGGACGCCCGTCTACGAGCTTTCCGGCTTTGCGAACGGCGAGGACCAAACCACGGCAACGGGTTTCTCGGGCGCGCCGAGCTTCGGGGGAACCGGTTACCAAGCGGGCGCGACGCCCGCCGGATCCGCGCTGCCCATCGTTGTGGACGTTTCCGGCATGACGGCCGACAACTACCGCTTCCAAGCGGTGCAGCAGCAAGGCGAGCTTGCGGTTGTGGCAAGCGCCACCTCCGTTGCGGCCTCCGTCTTTGGCGGCACGGCGGGCGCGGCCGACTCCTTCGTCTACGGCGACGTGGCAACCGTGTCCGGCACCGTGTCGGCCGCAGGGTCGGCGCAGCAGCCGACGGGCGATGTGGTTCTATGCGTGGTGGCGGCCGACGGGTCGGAGAAGGAGCTGGCGCGCGCGGCCGTTGGCGCCGACGGGTCCTACTCCGTAAGCTACGGCACTTCCGACAAGGGCATCGATCCTGCCAAGGGCGTGCAGCTGATCGTGCGCTTCAACGGGGGCGGGTCCTTCCAAGGCTCCCAGGCGGCCGTTTCGCTCGATCTTGCTCCCAAGGCGCTGGCGCCCTCGGTGGGCGGCGACGCCTCCAAGGTCTACGACGGCACGGCGGACATGGCGGACGCCACGGGGCTGTCCGTCTTGCTGGCGGGAGCCCTTCCGAACGACTCCGTCTCCGCCGCGGCCGACTGGTCCTTCGACGCTCCCGGCGCGGGCACCACGGGCGTGACGGCGGCGAACATCTCCCTTGAAGGCGCCGATGCGCGCTTCTACGAGCTTTCCGCCCAAGCGGCCTCCGGTTCTGTGGCCACCGGCATTCAGAAAGCCGTGCTCTATGTGGCGGCCGAGGACGTGTCGGTCAAGCACGGCCAGGCCCTGCCCGCGTTCACGCGGGTGGTCACCGGGTTCGTCAACGGCGAGACCGAGGCCACGGCGGGCGTGGCCGGCGATGCGGTTCTGTCCTGTCCGGGCTACACGCCCTCTGCGGTCAAGGACGAGGCGTTCGACATAGAGGCGGACGTCACCGGCATGTCCGCAGCCAACTACCGTTTCGAGGAGGCTGCGGACAAGGGGCAGGTCCTTGTGGTGGAGAACGACTCGGTGGCGTCCTGCTCCCTTTCCGCAACGGCCCTCGTCTACGGGGACACGCTGACCGTGACCGGCACGGTGGCCCCCGACGGCGCCGTGGCCGGCGTGACCGCCGACGGCGGGCGCGTGGGCGTCTACCTTGGCCAGACGAGGATCGGTTGGGCCGAGGTGCAGCCGAACGGCACCTTCGCCATTGAGTACGCCACAACCGACAAGCAGCTTCTGCCCGGCGCGCACTCCAACCTGACCTTGCGCTATTCGGGCAACCACTCGCTTGCATGGTCGGAGACGGCCGTGCAGGCCGTGGAGCTTGGCCCGCTTTCGGTGAGGCCCTCGGTGGCAGGCGACGCCTCCAAGCCCTACGACGGCACGGATGCCGTGACGGACGCCGCGGGGCTGTCCGTGGCGCTGGCGACCGCGTTTGCCGGCGACGACGTGTTCGCGACGGCGGATTGGGCCTTCACGGGCAAGGACGCGGGTGAGACGGGCGTCGAGGCGTCGGGCATCGCGCTTGCGGGCACGGCCGCGCCGTTCTACGAGCTTGCCGCCCAGGCGGTCTTTGGCACGGTCGCCACCGGAATCCAAAAGGCGCCGCTTGCGGTGGAGGCGGCAACGCTGGAGCGCAAGGACCACGACGAGGCCGACAGGACGGCCACGGTGCTGACGGTGGAGCTTTCCGGCTTCGCTTTCGGTGAGGAGGGCGCGTTCGAATACGGCCGCGACTTCACGGCCTCTGCCGAGTTCGACGCCGGTTCCTACGCGGTGGGCCCGGACGTTCCCGCGAAGGTGACGGTGGCCTTGGGACAGTCCATGGGGAACTACTACCTGGCCGATCCCGAGTTTCCGACTGTCGGCGACGTGTTCGGCAGCGTGGTCCTTCCCGGTCCGGACGGCCAGGGCGGCACCGACGACGACGTGACGGTCTCTCCCGACGCGGGCGCCGACGAGCCGATCTCAACCGACCCGTCGACCGGCGCCGCGGTGGTGCCCGAACCCGGCGCCGCGGTGACCTACCCTGACGGCGAGGGCGGCTCCTTTACGGTGGAGGTGCCCGGCGGCGCTCAGGTCAACCCCGACGGCTCCATCCGCCTGCCCGGCAAAGACGGTGCAACCGGCACGGGCGACGATCCCTACCTGCGTCCGAACAAGGGAGCCTCCGCCAACGGCGACGGTTCGTGGACGCTGCCCGAAGGCGGCACCGTGGAGATGCCCGACGGCACGGTGAAGGAGGCGCCGGCCGGTTCGACGGTGCTGCCCGACGGGACCATCGCCATCGACTCGACGCCCATCGGCCCTGCAACCGTGATCCTGCCGGGGCCGGACGGCCAGACGGGCACCGACGACGACCTGTCCGTGAAGCCCGGCGGGGGCGGCTCCGTTGCGACCAACCCCGACGGCAGCGTGACCGTTCCCGAGGGCGGCGCCACCGTGACCTATCCCGACGAAGAGGGCGGCTCCTTTACGGTGGAGGTTCCCGAGGGGACCGTGATCGACCCGGACGGATCGGTGCGCCTGCCCGGCGAGGACGGTGCGGCTGGAACCGACGACGATCCCCATCTCTCGTTGACTCCGGGCGCGACGGTGGACGGCGACGGCGTGTGGACGCTGCCCGAAGGCGGTTCCGTCTCCTATCCCGGCGAGGGCGGCGGCCATGCGGTGGACCTTCCGGCCGGCAGCATGGTCAACCCCGACGGCTCCATCCGCCTGCCTGGCGAGGACGGGGTTCTTGGCAGCGCCGACGATCCGGCTTTGCTGCCGGGGCCGGGCGCCTATCCGAATCCCGAGGGCTATCCGGAGGGCTCCTGGGCCCTTCCCGAAGGCGGCATCGTCGTCATGCCCGACGGCACGGCGAAGGAGGCTCCTGCCGGTTCGGTGGTGCTGCCCGACGGGACCATAGTGGTGCCCGAAAAGCCCGTCCCACCGGCGCCGTCTGGGTCTGAGGGCGAAGGCAGCTCCGGGTCCGAGGCCGACGCTTCGGACGGCTCCTCGTCCGTCAGGCGCCTGCCCGCCATGGGCGATGCCGCGCCGCTTGTGGCGCTCGTTCTGGTCGCAGCCGCCTCGGGCGCCCTTGCCCTGGCCGTTCGCCGCCGGCGCGCCCGTTAGTTCCCCATGCCCCTTCGGGGTTTGATCCTGCTCCGGAGGGATGCAAGCTTGTCGGGGCCCCGAGCTTTTCGGAGGTCTGGATGGCAGGCCATGGGGCGGGCCGGGAAACCGCGGCTTTTGTCGTGCGGTCCGTCCCCAGACGCAAGCGCAGCCCGCGGGGGAGGCGGGCTGCGCTTGGACGAGTGAAACGAGGAGGACCGTCGGAGGCGGTCTTTCCACGCTTTTATGCTAATTTATGAATTATTTATTGTCAAGAATAATTTTTTCAACATGGAGAGATGAGGCGAGGAGCGAGGGGCGGCATGATTGCGGCCTCTCTGTTAGACCACCATTGACACGAGCCTATGCTGGCCAACCCTCGAGCCGAGCTTCTCCTGGTCGGGTGTTTCGGAAAACCCCCGCCCGACGGCTGCCCGACGGGCGGGAAAGGCTTTCCGAGGCGCCCGGCGGGGCTTTGCCCGACGGGCGGGTGCCCCTTCGCCGGAGGCGCTGCGTCGGGCCGTCTGTCGCGCGAGCCGTCGCCGACGCGGGCCAGGCTGTCCCCCGCCGAACCGCCGCCGGCAAGGTCCGTGCCAACGGTGGTCTAACAACGAGATTGCGGCAGCAACCTGGACACTGCAATAGCAGGTTGGACGTTTGAGGCTTGGCGGCAGGTTGTGAAGGGAAAAGGCGTTCAGGCCGTCCGGCTTGCTTTCAATTTCTCGATTGAAGAGCAAGTTCGGAGACGCCCTGAGCGGCTGGTTTGGACAGGCGTCCGCATGAGAGCGCGGAGGGGGATACGGGGCGCTGGAGATGCGCGGAAAAGACGCGTGCGGAAGAGGGCCGGCGGAGCGCCGCTGGGTTGCAGCGCCCCTGGTTGTTCGGCGAACTCGCCCGCAGGCGGGTTAGGCGAGGGATCGCCGAAATGCCGAAGAGCCACGGGTGCGGGGTTGCGAACGCCGGGGCTGCGAACAACGTAGGGCATGCGAACACGGGGGGTGCGAACGCTGGGGCTGCAAGCGCCGGGGCCTCGAGCAATGCCGGGGCTGCAAGTTCGAACCCGCCATGCAAGATGATTGGCCGTTTTTGGCAAAGTTCCCAAGTTATGAGTCCCAAGTTCTCGAGTTATGAGTCTTTTTCGCGGCCAACAAAACTATAATTTCAATGCTTTTAATTTTTGAACTGGTGTTTTACTATTGATGGAAAGGGTTGCCTTTGGCGGAGGTTCAAAATGCACCCGCGGAGAGACTCATAACTTAAGAACTTGGGCGTTTTTCGCGATTCATCTTGCACGGAAGGACGCTCCCGCCGCCTGTCGATCTTCGCCCTTGTCGAGGGGTCCGCCCGCCGCCCGCCGGCCCTTCGTCCTCGCCCTGGCGGACGCGAGTCGTCTGCGCCTGCCGGGGTCGCGAACGCCCGCCCAACGCGCAGGCTCAACAGAAGATGGCAAGCCTCCAAAGGAACCCCAAAGAAGCGGCCCTGCTCCCGCATGGCGCTTTTGCGTCGAGGTGCCATGCCCGCTTCGGCATTGTCTATAATACGAAGCGCTGCACCTCAAGAACGGCCGGCTGCGGTGTGCGCCGGCATCCGAACGGAAAGGACGCTTCGTGGCAGACATTCATTTCGGCACCGACGGATGGCGCGCCATCATCGGCGAGGACTTCACGAACGACAACCTGGTGCGCGTGACGGACGCGGCCGCCCGCATCTTCAAGGCCGACGCGCTTGCCGCCGGACGCCCGGCCGACGCACCCGGCACGCTCATCGTCGGCCACGACTGCCGACGCGATGCGCATGCCTACGCTCAGCTGGCAGCCGAGGTGGCGGCGTCGCACGGCTTTTGCGTGAAGCTCACGCAGGACTACTGTCCCACGCCCACGCTGTGCTGGTCGGTGGCGCAGGACGCCGACGCGGTGGGCGGCATCATGCTCACGAGCAGCCATAATCCGGCCGAGTACCTGGGCGTGAAGCTGCGCATGGCCGACGGCGGCGCCTCCGGCAAGGAGTTCACCGACCGCGTGGAGGCCGCCCTGTCCGCCGCTCCCACGGACGCGCGCGGCGCGTATGAGACGGTCGATCTCATGACGCCGTATTTGGCCGCGCTCAAGGCGCGCGTGGACGCCGAGGCCATCCGCAACGCGGGCCTGCGCGTGGTGGTGGACCCGCTTTACGGCGCCGGCCGCCGCTACCTGGCCGGCCTGCTGCGCGATCTGGGCGTGGAGGTGTGCGAGATCAACAACGGCGCCGATCCCACCTTCGACGGCCTGCACCCCGAACCCATTCCGCCGTGGGTGGACCGCTGCATCGCCAAGGTGCCGGAGCTGGGATACGACGCCGGCTTCATCAACGACGGCGACGCCGACCGCATTGGCGCGGTGGACGAGCATGGCAACTTCGTGAACCCGCACCGCATCATCACGCTCATCGTGTCGCACCTGGCCGAGGACAAGGGCCTCTCCGGCCGCGTGGTGTCCACCATCACCGCGTCGGCCATGCTGGCGCGCCAGTGCAAGCGCCTGGGCCTGGAGCTTGTCAGCACGCCCGTGGGCTTCAAGTGGATCTACGCCGAAATGGAGAAGGGCGGCGTCATGGTGGGCGGCGAGGAGTCCGGCGGCATCGGCATTCCCGGCCACGTCATGGAGCGCGACGGTTTGCTGATGGCGCTTCTTCTGTGCGAGACCATGGCGCAGCGCGGTATGAGCTTGGGACAGCTGGTGGACGACATGTTCTCCAAGGTGGGCCGTTTGGAGTTCGAGCGCCAGGGCCTGTCCATCACCGAGGAGCAGATGGCGCGCTTCCGCGCCGAGGTGGTGCCCGGCTTCGCGCCTGCGGAGGTCTGCGGAAAGAAGGTGGTGGACGTGGACCGTCGCGACGGCGTGAAGTTCTACCTGGAAGGCGACGCGTGGCTCATGATGCGCCCTTCCGGCACCGAGCCGCTCGTGCGCATCTACGCCGAGGCTGAGACGACAGACGAGGTGCGCGCCCTGCTCGAGGAGGCCAAGCGCGTTATCGTGGCGTAAGGCGCATAAGAAACACCTGGTAGAGGGCGAGTGTTTCACGTGAAACACTCGTGTGAGGACCCCGGCCCGCAAGCGGCGAGCCGGGGTCTTCGCTTCGCCGCGCCGCTTGCGCCCATCCTAGCGTTCGCCGAAGCGCGGCAGCTTTTTGAGCAGCGCCCATGCCGCCTGCTTGTCCTGCGCGTCGTCGAGCATGGCGTCGAAGTCGCGAAACGCCACGCAGGTGCGTCCGAACACGCGGCTTTGCGCTCCGGCGGGAACCTCGCAGCGGTACGCGCGGGCAAGCGCGCGGGCGGCGGCGCTGTCGGCGGCCACAAGGCACACCGGGTCAAGCCCCTCCGTCAGCAGGAACAGCGCCTGGTCGTCAAGAGGCGCATCCCCCTCGGCGCGTTTCTGCGTGCCGAGCGTGGCGAACGCGCAGGCGGCAGGCCCGTACCCAAGCGCCGCTGCTGAGCTGTTCAGCGCGTGGCGGGCGCGTTCGGCCAGCGTCCGTGCGCTCAGCACGAGCACGAGCGCTGAGCGCGCCCCATCCAAATGCGCGTCGAAGATCTCCCATGCTTCGTCAAGCGCGACCTCGTACATGTTACCGTTTACAGATTTTTTCACACTATCCCTTGCGGTCGGTTCCGGCAAGCCGTATAACCGTAATGATAGCAAGAATCGCCCGCTGCGGCACATCGTGCGCGCATCGCGCGGTGCGTTCGCCGCAGCGTGGGCGCGGAGCCGCCCGCCAAGGAGGGCGCGCCGCGACAACAGAGCAAAAGAGGAGACGAGCCATGTGCACGAACGGAATCAACACGGGGCAGTTCGAGCAGATGATCAGCCAGATCGACGACCACGTGAAGCTGGAGCGCCGCTGGGCGCACAACCTGGCGCACCAGGCGGAAGATGCCGGCTACGCCACGGTGTGCGAGAAGCTTCACGCCGCCCAGGCGCTGCTCGACGAGGCGCGCGCCGCCCTTGACGAGGCGAAGGACGCGCTCGAGGACGACGCCGAGGCGGTTGCCGGCGTCACCGTGAACCTGGTGTAGGCCGCGAGGCGTCCATGGGCAATGACCTCATGCGCTTCTCGGTGGCCATGCCCGAGGAGCTGCTCGTCCGCTTCGATCAGCTGGTGGCCCGGCGCGGCTTGGCCAAGAACCGCAGCGAGGTGGTGCGCGACCTCGTGCGCGACGCGCTGGTGGAAGACGAGTGCGTCACGCCGGGTGTGGAGGTGGTGGGCACGCTCACCATCGTGTTCGACCACCATGCGGGAGATCTGCAGGAGAAGCTGCACGCCATCCAGCACGACTACTTCGAATCCATCATCTCGTCCATGCACGTGCACCTCAACGCGCACCACTGCCTCGAGGTCATCGTGCTGCGCGGCGAGACGGGCCTCGTGCAGGACATCGCGAACCTCATCCTGGGCACGAAAGGCGTGAAGAACGGCCGCCTCGTGGTCACCACCACGGGGCGCTCGATGTAGGCGCAGGCCAGCGCGGCGTGCGGACCGGCTAGCGTGCTCCGTCCGCGCGCCGGCGCGGCGTGCGGACCGGCTGGTGTGCTCCGTCCGCGCGCCGGCGGGGCGTTTTGCGAAGGAAGGCAACCGACCCAAGGAGGGCGACAGGACAATGGACTCGACGGTCATGCTGGGCCACGGCAGCGGCGGAACCATGATGAAGCGCATCATAGACGAGGTGTTCTTCGCCGCCTACGCGGGTGACGAGCTTCTGCGCGGCGACGATGCGGCCGTGCTGCCCGCGCCGGCGCCGGGCGAGCGGCTCGCCTTCTCCACCGACAGCTTCGTGGTGACCCCGCACTTCTTCCCCGGCGGCGACATCGGGCGTTTGGCCGTGTGCGGCACGGTGAACGACGTGGCCACCAGCGGCGCCCGCCCGCTTTATCTGAGCTGCGGCTTTATTTTGGAAGAGGGTTTTTCCGTGGACGATCTGCGCCGCATCTGCGCCTCCATGGCTGAAAGCGCGCGCGAGGCGGGGGTGCGCCTGGTCACGGGCGACACGAAGGTGGTGAACCGCGGCCACGGCGACGGCGTGTACATCAACACAAGCGGCGTGGGCGTCCTTGCGCCGGGCGTCAACCTGGGCGGCGCGCAGATCAGGCCAGGCGACAAAGTGCTGGTCACCGGCACGCTCGGCGACCACGGCATAACCATCATGAGCTGCCGCGAGGGTTTGAGCTTCTCCGCCGACCTTGAAAGCGACGCCGCGCCGCTCAACCACCTCATAGCCGAGGTGCTGGCGGCGGCGCCGGATGCCCGCTGCTTCCGCGACCCCACGCGCGGCGGCCTGGCCTCCACCTTGAACGAGCTGGCTGCGCAGTCGAACACCGACATCACGGTGGAGGAGGACGCCGTGCCCGTGAAGCCCGCCGTGCGGGGCGCGTGCGACATGCTGGGCTACGACGTGCTGCAGGTTGCCAACGAGGGCAAGATGGTGTGCGTGGTGCCCGCCGACCAGGCCGAAGCGGCGCTTGCGGCCATGCGCGCGAACCGTTACGGGGCAGAAGCCGCCCTCATCGGCGAGGTGGCCGCCGCCCGGCCCGATCGCGGCCCGAAGGTGTTTCTGCGTACGGCGTTCGGCGGGACGCGCATCTTGGACATGCTGGTGGGCGAGCAGTTGCCGCGCATCTGCTAACGCGGGTGCATGCAGGCGGGCTCTCCACGCCGACGTGCGCTTTCATTTCAGAATGCGCACGTCGGCATCCATCCTGGCATACGTATTCCATGCTTGCGTGCGTTCAGCCGTGAACCGAGTGGCGGATACCGACCCGCATCGACTGTGCAAAGTTACCTCCTTCCCCTTGACAAGGGCAACGAACGAAAGCAAGAATTACTTGAAACGGTAACCGATGGTAAAAGCGGCTTTGTGCTCGGGTGCGATTCAATCGTGTCCTCCGATGAAAGGTGCGGCCATGATGCACAACTACGTTCTGCTCGAGGACGATACGCAGATTGCCTATTCGGAAATGAGGGAAGATCGCACCGTTGGCATCGCCATCGAGCGCCCGCGCGATTTTGGCTTCGATGCTGCGGAGACATCCCTTCCCGCCCTCACTTGGGCCAATGTGGACGGCTTTACCGATGACGAGTTGCGTCGGCTCAGCGTTTTCCTGAAGAACAATGCCCCTCTTATCGTTCGATTCGCACAAGAAGCTTCCAAGCAGTATGCCTAGGCTCTACGTCTTCGGGCAATACGTCATCTTCTTCTGGGTTGGAGAGAACGGTGAACCCGTTCATGTGCATGTGTCGGTGAAGCGCCCCGAAAAGGACTCGACCAAAATCTGGCTCACACGAAGCGGAGGCGCGCTGCTCGCCCATAACGCAAGCCGAATTCCCCAGCGCGACCTCAACAACATCCTTGATTTCATAACCTATAACCACAGCGCCATTTGCGAACGATGGCATGAGGTTTTGGCGAAGCAAGCTTTTGCTGCTAACCGCCTTCGCCCCTCTTCTTTCGACCAGTGTGCGCTGGCCCATTGCGTCCGGCCGCAATCCGCGCCGTTTGCGGACGCGTCCTTTGTTCGAACGACAAGCACGACGGCTATTTTCTGCCGCATCCTGAAAAATTTTGCCGTTTCATATTGCAATTGCGGGGAACAATGGTATTTTGCGGGCAGAAAGTTTTATGGGGAAGCGTCTGACGCCGGTCGTCGGTGCTTTAGACGAGAAGGAGTTTGACATGTCTCATCCGGTTATCGAAACCGACGAGTGCATCGGCTGCGGCATCTGCGTTGACGCCTGCCCGCAGGAAGTGCTCGAAGTGGTCGGCGGCGTTGCGGAGGTCGTGAACGAGGACAGCTGCATCGCGTGCGGCGATTGCGTCGAGGAGTGCCCGATGGGCGCTATCCCCGAGGTCGTGGAGGAGTAACCTCCCCTCATACGCGCTTGGCAAGGCCCCGCCTCCGGCATAGCCCGGAGGCGGGGCCTTGTGCATGATGGGGGAAACCGCCCGTCCCGTGCGTCGGGCCGGCAACGGCCGCATGAGCGGGGCGTAACGCTTGCCCGACGCCCCCTGCGCGCAACCGCGGTCCTTCTATAGTCGATGCCTGAAAATAATTTACATGACAAATTGGTAACTAACTTGACAGATAGAGACTTAGATTATATAGTTCGCTTCATCAAAAGAAGGCTAAGCCCACGCTGTGCAACAACGGCGGGGCCTCTGGCGGACGAAGCGGGCGAAGCACCGCAGGGCACGGCAACAAACTCCGGAAGAGAGGAAGCACGATAATGAGCAAGATTCTGGGCATCGACTTGGGTACGACGAACTCCGCCATGGCCGTCATGGAGGGTTCCGAGCCGGAGATCCTCGTGAACGCCGAGGGCGACCGCACCACGCCTTCTGTGGAGGGCTTCCGCAAGGACGGCGAGCGCGTGGTGGGCAAGGCCGCCAAGAACCAGGCGGTCACCAACCCCGAGAACACGGTGGCGTCCGTCAAGCGCTTCATCGGCCGCTCCTTCGACGAGACGGGCGAAGAGCAGAAGACCGTCAGCTACAAGGTGCAGAAGGGCAAAGACGGCCGCGCGGTGGTGGACATCGACGGCAAGGACTACACGCCGGAGGAGATTTCGGCCATGGTCCTGCAGAAGCTGAAGGCCGACGCCGAGAAGCAGGTGGGCGCGCCCATCACCGAGGCGGTCATCACCGTTCCCGCATATTTCACCGACTCTCAGCGTCAGGCAACCAAGGACGCCGGCAAGATCGCGGGCCTGGATGTCAAGCGGATCATCAACGAGCCCACCGCTGCGGCTCTAGCCTACGGTGTGGATAAAGAGCAGGCCCAGAAGATTATGGTTTACGACCTGGGCGGCGGCACGTTCGATGTCTCCATCCTGGAGATTGACGACGGCGTCATCGAGGTTCTGGCTACCGCCGGCAACAACCGTCTGGGCGGCGATGACTTCGACGAGTGCATCATGAAGTGGCTGGTTTCTGAGTTCAAGCGCAGCGACGGCGTGGACCTGAGCGGTGACAAGG
>DXCU01000049.1 GCA_019115845.1 Candidatus Rubneribacter avistercoris
GCCACTTTTCCTTCCTCGCGCTTCATACCCGAATTGTACCATAGCCCGCATTCCCTGACCCGCACGCCCAACGCAACCGAACGCCCTAGCGTGACAGGAGGACCGTGACAGGAGGACGGGGATAACGTCACATCGGGGCACATCCAGCGTGACAGGAGGACGGGGATAACGTCACATCGGGGCACATCCCGATGTGACGTTATCCCCGTCCTCCTGTCACGAACGGAAGCGCACCTATTCCCCCAGTTTCTCGGCGGCTTCGAGCCAGGCTTCTTCCAGCTCGTCCATCTGGGATTGCAGCTCGTCGATGCGCGCCTGGGCCTCGCCGAGGGCGGCGAAGTCGGTGGGATCGACGGCGGCCATCTGGGCCCGCACGTCCTCCATCTTGCCGCGCAGCGTTTCCATTTTGCGCTCGTTGGAGGCCATGAGCTTGCGCAACGCCCGCTGCTCCCCGCCCGAAAGCCTTTCCCTCCCCTCTTCACCATTTGCGGATGTCGGATGAACGTCCGCACCATCAACGGGGGGCTGGGCGCCGCCCAACCCTCCCCCCGCGAGCGCGTCTCGCTCGTCCGCCATTCGCAGGTACTCCTCCACGCCGCCCGGCAAATGCCGCACCTTCCCGTCGATGAGGGCGAACTGGTGGTCGGTCACGCGCTCCATGAGGTAGCGGTCGTGCGTGACCAAAAGCAGCGTGCCCGGCCAGCCGTCGAGCAGCTCCTCCATCGCAGCCAGCATGTCGGTGTCCAGATCGTTGCCCGGCTCGTCCAAGATGAGCACGTTGGGCTCGTCCAGCAGGATGAGCATGAGTGCAAGCCGGCGCTTCTGCCCGCCCGACAGGTCGCACACCGGTTCGTTGAGGTCGGCGCGCGAGAACCCCAGCTTCTCAAGCAGCTGCGCGGGCGTCGTCTCCTTGCCGTCCAGCATGGTGCGGCGGCTGTAGCGGCCGATCACCTGGCGCACGCGATCGTTACCGAAAGCGGCCAAGTTGTCCAGATGCTGCGACAGCACGGCGAAGCGCACGGTCTGGCCGATCTTCACGCGCCCCGCGCTCACGCGCTGCACGCCCTGGATGACGCGCAGAAGCGTGGTCTTGCCCGCACCGTTCTCGCCGACGATGCCGTAGCGATCGCCGGGGCCGATGATCCACTCCACATCGTCCAGCACCGTGCGGGCCGATCCGCCCTCGCCTTCGAACCGCACGCTCACGTGCTCAAGGTCCACCACCTGCTTGCCCAAACGCGCCATGGCCATGCGCTTGAGGGCCAGCTCGTCGCGCAAGGGCGGCACGTCGGCGATAAGCGCCTGGGCGGCGGCCACGTGGAACTTCGGCTTCGTCGCCCGCGCCCGCGCCCCGCGCGAAAGCCACGCCAGCTCGCGGCGCAGGGCGTTTTGGCGCTTCTGCTCCGCGAGTGCCGCCCGCCGGTCGCGCTCGACGCGCTGCATGATGTAGGCCGAAAATCCGCCTTCGAACGGCTCGACCACGCGGTCGTGCACCTCCCACATGCGCAAACACACCTCGTCAAGGAACCAACGGTCGTGCGTGACCACCAAAAGCGCGCCCGCGTCCCGCCTCCACCGGCCCTTCAGGTGCTCGGCCAGCCACGCGATGGCGCGCACGTCCAAATGGTTCGTGGGTTCGTCCAACGCGAGCACGTCCCAGTCGCCCACCAGCAGTCGCGCCAAATCCACGCGCCGCCGCTGCCCGCCCGAAAGCGTGTCCACCCGCGCGTCCCACGGAATGTCGCGTGTCAGGCCGGCGATGATGTCGCGAATGCGCGCGTCGCCCGCCCACTCGTGCTCGGGCCGCTCGCCCACGATGGCCTTGCCCGCGGCGTCCCCGTCGCGCAGTTCATCGACCTGCCCCAGCACGCCCACGCGCACGGTGCCGTTTCTCAGCACGCGGCCTTCGTCGGGATCCAACCTGCCCGCCAGCAGGTTGAGCAGCGTGGACTTCCCGTCGCCGTTGCGTCCCACAATGCCGATGCGGTCGCCCTCGTCAACACCCAGCGACACGCTTTCGAACACCGTTTTGGTGGGAAAGTCCACCCGCACCTTCTCGCACCCCAGCAGAAACGCCATGCCGCTCCGTCCGTCGTCGCCATCGTTCGCAGGCGATTATAGCGCACGGCGGGCTTGCGCTTCATCCCCGGCACGCGCGGCAAGGCACGAAACGCCCTCTGCCGCTGTCGCAGAAACGTCGGAGGTTCGGCCGAGAAGGCAGTCGCTCCCTGCCAAACCGCCGCTGGCACGGGCTGCGCGAAGCGGCGCGCAGGACCCTGCGCCCGCAGGTTGGCCACAAACCGCGCCCTGTGGCACGCGCGGGGCCGCCTTCCCGCCCTCCGTGCCCCTCGCATCTGGAGAAACACCAGGTCGCGGGAATTGCGCGATCCGCCAACCCGCCGAATCAGCCGCTCGGAGTGCCACAGGGCGCGGTTTGCGACCAACCTGCGGGCGGCCCTTCGCCGCACCGCTGGCGGCGGGGGCCGCATCAACGCCGTCCAACGTGGAGGCGGGCGACCCCGCCTCCACCCCCGCCGAAACGGGCGTCACATCCTACAAGGGCAGATCACGCTTGCAAAACCGCACGGCACCCGCTACGTAGGCCACGGCGGCAACGCCCGCAAGCGCGCACAGCTTCCACGCGAAAGCGTAGTCCACGGCAGCCGTCCCCACGGTGGCCAACGCATCGGTGTCGTACAAACCCACGAGCGTCAGGTTGTTGAACACCCCCAGCGCCTCCACGCCCATGCCGATGTCCACTAAATTGGGCGAGCCGAAAATCCCCAGAAGCGACGCCAGGAAAAACCACACCGCCAAGCCGCCGCCGAATGCAAGGGAGGCCCCGGAGCGGTTGAACACGCAGCTGCCGAAATAGCACAGCCCCGCCACAGCCTCCACCAGGAGGTACATCCCCACGTACAGAGCCAAGATGCCCGCCGCGTTCGTTTCCGGATACAGCGCGTTGGTGGAGGCGATGCGCGCAACGCACGCAATGGCGCACAGCACCAGCGGCACCACCAGCATAAAGAGCATCTGAGTGAAAGCCACGGCGCGGCGCTTCGTGGGCGTGGACAGCAGATACGCCATCGAGCCGCGATCCACCTTGTCCACCACCAGCGAATTCGCCAACAGCACCACCAGCAGGAACACGGGCAAAAGCCCCGTCCCGGTGAAGTACATGGAGTTGAGCAGCGCGTCGGGGTCCATCTCCTCCATGGTGTCCATGAGGCCCATGTCCACGCCGGCAATGCCCAGCATGGTGTCCATCATGGTTTCCAGATCAAGCTCGTCGCCGCTGAACACGCCGGTGCTTTGGGCCAGGGCGTAGGCGTACTCGAACTGCCGCACGTAATCGTCAAGCGGCACGTCGGAACGCCCCAGATCGTCGATAGCCTCTTGGAAGCCCTGCACGCTCAAATCCTCGCCTATGCTCTGGGACAGCAGGTTAAACGCCTGCTCGTACGCGTCGCGATCGCCTCCTTGGGCGAAATCCCCATAGGAAAGGTTCGCCTGGGTCATCGCGTCGTAGGCCGCAAGCGCCCCCAGGTACACGTAGAACTCCTCCTGCTCCTCGCTGTAGTCCTCGCTCCCTCCCGCCGTGGCGGACATCATGCTGCCGGCAAAGTTCATGACCACGCACATCAGCACCATGATAACGGCGATGACCAGGCACAGCGCCCAATTCGCCTTCAAGTTTTGCCCAAAGAGCGGCCCGGAGAACACGCCCGTCACCTTGCCCGTTTCCCGCGTCTGTCCCATGCTATTCCGCTCCTTGATCGTATGCCTGCAAGAAGATGTCCTCCAACGTGGCCCGCCGCTCCGAAAGCGCCGTCAGGCCGCAGCCATCAAGCGCCTGAAACAGCTCCGCGGTCTGAGATGCCTGCACCGCCACCTGGCGCGTCACCTGGCCGGTCGGCTGCGCATCCGACGGTCGCCCGCCCAATGGCTGCGCCTCTGACGACCGCGCACCCGAAAACCGCCCGCCCGGAAAACGGCGGTCGAACTCCTCCGCCTGCCAAGCGGTGGCGAACTCAAGCGCGTAGCGCCGCGTCTGGCTGCGGCGTAACTCGTCCAAATCCACCACGCCGATGACGCGCCCGTCCCTGATCATGGCCACGCGGTCGCACACCTCCTCCATCTCCTCGAAGATGTGGCTGGACATGAACACCGTGTGCCCGGCTTCCTTTTCCGCGCGCACCAGGTCCAAAAACGCATCGCGCATAAGGGGGTCCAGACCCGTGGTGGGCTCGTCCAAGATCAGCACGTCGCGCCGGGCCATGAGCGCCGCCGCGATGGCTGTTTTCTGCTTCATGCCCTTGCTCATGCGCTTCAGATTGGCGGTGGGGTCAAGCTGCAGCGCCTCTATCACGCGGTTCATGTAGGAAAAGTCGGTCACGCCCAGGTGGCGGGCCTGCGACTTCAAAAACTCCACGCCGGTGCGCAGGTCGGGAAACGCCACTTCGCCGGGGATGTAGCTCACTGCGAGCATGTTGTGCGCTGCGTGCGTCCAGCAGTCGCTGCCGCACAGTTCAGCGGTGCCGGCGGTGGGCTTGATAAAGCCCATGAGCGCGCGGATGGTGGTGGTTTTGCCCGAGCCGTTGGTGCCCACGTAGCCGAACACCTCGCCTTTGCGCACCTCCAGGTCAACGTCGAAGATGCCGCGGTCGCAGCCGTAGTCTTTGGTGAGCCCTTTCGTGCGGATGACCGCATCGTCGGACGCGCAGACGGAAGCCGCGCTTGTGGGGTCCAGCGCGCAGGCGGGAGCCGCGCTCGCAAGGCCCAGCGGGCGCGCGGGAGTCAAACCGCTCATGAGGCCACCCCCTCAAACCGCTTGTCCTCTTTGTAGAACTGCATGAAGTAGTCCTCCAGCGTGAAAGGTATCTCCTGGAAATCGTAGGGTTTGAGCGCCGCCAGGTCGCGTGCGAAAGATCCCACTTCCTCGGGCAGCACGCGCACGCGCACCGAACGGGCCTTCGCACTGGACGACGCCACCGCATACCCGCGCTCAAAAAACGCCGCAAACGACGCGTCGTCGGCGAAGGTCACCTTGAAGATGGAGCCGCTTTCGCGTTTGAGCTGCACCGGGTCGAAATGCGCCGCCAAGCGCCCGTCTTTGATGATGGCGATGCGGTCGCAGGTTGCGTCCACCTCGTGAAAGATGTGCGAGGAGAGGAAGATGGTCTTGCCGCGCGCCTTCTCCTCGCGGATGTAGGCGATGAACGCCCGCTGCATGATGGGGTCAAGGCCGCTGGTGGGTTCGTCGAGCACCAGCACGTCGGGGTCGTGCATGAAGGCGACCACCACCGCGAGCTTGCGTTTCGTTCCCAAGCTCATGGACTTCGTGTCCACATGCGGATCCAGCTCGAAGCGCTCCAGCAGCCGGTCGCAGTGCTCCAGGGAGTCCATGCGCCGCATGCGGGCCATCATGCGCAAAAACGCCGATCCAGTCATGCCCTCGGGCAGCGCGATCTCGCCCGGCAGATAGCCGATGGACGCCTGCAAAGCGGCGGCGTTTCGCCAGCAATCCAGCCCGCGCACCCGGGCGCGCCCGGCATCGGGGTGGGAAAACCCCATGAGGTGACGGATGAGCGTGGTTTTGCCTGCGCCGTTAGGACCCAGGAAACCGAAGCATTCCCCCTGATCAACCTTCAAGCTGACATCGAATACGCCGCGGCCGTGGCCGTAGTCCTTGGTCAGGCTATCGACTTCTATAACGGCCAAGGGGCCTCCTTTCGCTCGTGCGCACCCTCGAAAGCGCAGACGCAACGCGAACGCCATGCGCGGATACCCTCGCAACGCGGAACATCATGCGCGGCAGACACCCTTGCAACGCGAAACGCCATGCGCGGCAGACGCCTTCTCGCTTGCGCGCCCCTGCGGGCGCGGGCGCGGAATGCTTGTGCGGATCCACCCATTATCAGCACGCGTTTCGCTAGAATAAAAGAACATAAACGGACAGTCTGACCCATTTTCAGCGCAGGAGAAACCATGGCCCGCCCCCGCAAGGACAGCGACGACCCCTCCGCCAAAGAGCGCATGATGCAGGCGTTCTGGGAAGTGCTCGAAGAAAAGCCCTACGCGCAGATGACCGTGTCCGACATAGCGCGCGCGGCGAACGTGCGACGAAACACCTTCTACTACCATTACGCGAACGTCGGAGAACTGGCCGAGCAAGCGATCCGGCAGTACATTCCGCTTGCCGTCCAGAACATCAACGTTATGCGCTCAGGTGGCCCGGACAGCCACTTCCCGCCCCTCTTCCCGCCCGATGCCCAGGGAAAGATCGCGCTGATAGCAGGGCCTCATGGCGCCATGGACCTGCTCAACATCGTGAAGAACATCGCCTGGGATCTGTGGGTGAGCGAATTCGGCGTCGACGAGTCCAAGCGTCCCCTGTTCGAATACGCTATCAGCGGCATGATGGCCGCCAGCTCGTACCTGATGCGCTTCGCTCCCGAGCAAAGAGCCGCATTGCTTGCGAACAGCGATCTGCCGGCCATCATGTCCGCAACCCTTCGGCAGATCTCCCCGACCATCCCCTCCTCGCCTACGCAAACAGCGCAAGAGCCGCCACGAACGCCGCCGACGCCAGCACGCTGCCGGCCATGATGGCCCATGCGGCAGGGCGCGCCCAGTTGACCGTCCAGCCCACGCCGAAGCGCTCGGGCAGAAACAGGCTCGCGTCGTCGGGGTTGCAGTAGAACACGCCCAGCTTCCAATAGCGATCGTCGTCCACGAGCAGCTCGTCTGTCGCCTGCATGCGCTTGAACACGCGCGAGCCCGCCTGGCCGTACACCGCCGATATCACGAGGGAGCCTGCAACAAGGGGCAGCGTTGCCACCAACACGACGACGGCCGCCTGCCCAAGCGTGATCGCGCCCAAGGCCGAAAGCTCGAACGCCAGGCCCACGCACGTTGCCACAAGCACGCCAGACACCAGCAGAAACACGCTTTGAGCACGCGCGAACAGGCCGTAGGCGAGCGCTGATGTGGCCGGGGCGCCCGGCTCGGACCACTTCTTCGACCGCAGGATGATCCAGTGGGAAAACGCGAAGCACGCGACTAAGAACAGCTGCACGATCACCGGAAACGCCACGACTCCCGGGCCTTTCGGCTCCCAGCGGTTCACCGTGCCGTCGAAATCCGCATGCAGGGGGATCAGGTCGGGCATATGCGGGTACGCCGCAATGCCGATTGCCGCCGTCACCAGGATGACCGGCACGTACAGCAGATTCCATTTGAGCGAGATGGCGCGCGGAACGGGCTGCTCGCCCACCACGGCCACCGCCTCCTGGGCCGCAGCCACCCACCCTTGCTCGCGCTTGTACGCCCTCGTGAGCGAGCGGTAGCGCAGCATGAGGGCGTAACCGCCAACGAGCAGCACAAGCTCGCCGCCTATCAGGACAACCATCACGCCAGCGCCGTTGCCCGCAAGCGTGCACGCGGCCCCCGCAATCGTGAACACCGCCGTCGCCAGCAAGACGGCGGCCGCATAGCGCCGTTTGAGCCGCTTGACGAACGGGTCTTGCTGCGCGGACGCGGGCACCGTGACGGCGAACACCTCGCCGCGACGCATGAGGTAGGGAGTGATCGCCGTGAGGACGCCGGTGAAGGGGACGAACAACGTTGTGATCAGCATCAGAAGCGTCAGGTCGAAGCCCTGCGTCATAGGGCGCCTCCCATTGCCGCCTCGCACGGCGCGTCCGGTGCGGCGGCATCTTGAAACGCCGCCGCCGAGCGTTCGGCCCGCGCCTCCGAACGCTCGCCGGCGCCGTACGCCCGCGCGGCTTGACGCTGCGCGCATTCAAGGAACTCGCCCCAACCGCCGCCGCGCGCACGATGCGCCAACGCCAGCTCGAACAGCTCGTCCTCCATCTTCGCCAGCTCCACCTGGGCGCGGTCGGCCCGGTCGGCCTCGCACGGGTCGGCGATGTAGGCGCCCGAGCGGCCGCGCATGAGCACGTAGCCTTCGTCGCGCAGCACGGCGTACGCCTTGTTCACCGTGTGCAGGTTGATGCCAAGGTCGCTCGCCAACGCGCGCACCGAGGGCAGCGCCTGGCCCGGCACCAGCTCTCCCGTGGCAATGGCCGCGATGATCTGGCTGCGCAGCTGCAGGTACAGGGGCTCTTCGGATTTCTGGTCGATGCGGATGATCATGGGCGGTCCCTCCTTCGCGAACAGCTTAGTACATCGCAAGGTTTATGGCGAGCGCAACCAACGCTCACGCCGTCAAACCGCGTTTCGCCGCAATGCGGAACAGCGCCCACGAGGCCGCGGCCGCCGCAAGGCTCAGCGCAAGCCCCGCAATCGCGCCTGCAACGGCGGTGAGCGCCGCGCCCGCCGCCACGAACGCCATACCGCCCACGATGACGCCGAACACGGGCAGGCCGCGCTTCACCGGCTCGTACACGGTGGTCCAGTCGTAGCGCGGGCGCCGCGCGTCAAGAGCGAGGCCGCCGAACGCAGCCAGCAGGCTCGACGCCAGCGGCACCACGAACAGCGCTACGACGGACAGCGGATCAAGCGGCAGCGCGACGGCCAGCAGCGCGGCCGACACCGCCACCACGGGCACCGCGACCATCAGGTTGACGGCGGCTTTCGCGCCCAGCACGGTGCTCGCCGGCACCGGCGCGGTCAGCATGAGCCAGCGCGCCGATCCCTCAAGCGACACCGACGCCGCCGTGGTGGACGAGATGACGCAGAAGAACGCAAGCGCCCAGGGAAGCAGCGCGCCGACGAAGGGCGCAAGCTCGGGCGGCAGCGCATCCGGCGACATGAGGCCCGTCACGGTTCCCACCCACACAGCCAAGGCCGCCACCAGCACCAACACGAACCCGATGCAGGAGTTCATAAGATAGACGGGCGTGGCCGCCAAAAGGCGCGCCTCTTTGGCCACGAGCGCGCGAAACGGCGTGCTGGCCTTGAGGCCCGCAGCGCCCCGCTTACCGTCGAACGAGAACGCACCGCTCGGACGCGACGACGCGAGCAGCGCGTTCACCGGCACGAACAGGCGCACCACCAACGCGAGCACCACGCCGGCCACCGCAAGGTTCGCCGCAACGAAGGCGAAAAACCGCAGGAGGTCGCCCTGCACGATGCCGGCCGCCGCCCACGCCGCCGGCGGGAACACCGATGCGATCTGCGCGGTGAGCTGCGTGCCGAGCGCCGTCAGGGCGGCCAGGTCGTCGCTTTGCGATGAAAGCGCGATCGAACCGAACACCGCGGCGAGCGTCGCCGCCAACGTCAGCGCGATGACGACGATGTTCGCATGGCGGAAGCGCGCCGACACCGCGGCAATGAGCACGGCCAGCACAATGGCCACCGAAAGCGGCAGCAGCGGCGCCAGCACCACGGACAGCGCCATGCACAGCACGCCCGCCGCCGACACGCCCGCGCATCCCGCGTACACGGCGAACGCCGGCACCATAGCCAGCAGGCCGAACGCCAAGCTCATGGCGTACAGCGACGCAATGCGCGACAGCACCACCGCAGTGGTGGAAACGGGCAGCGACATCACCAGGTCGTAGTCCTTGAAGCCGAACAGCACGCCGTTCGTCTTGAGAAACGCGGCCACAGCACCCGCCATCGCGCCCACGAGCACCGCAACGAGCGGGATGGCCTCGGACAGCCCGATCTGAACGAGCGCTTGCGCCACCTTGACCGAGTACGCCGCCGCGAACAGCACGATGGCCGCCACCGCCAACGCCCCAAGGCCCAGCGTGCGCTTGGCCTTCGCCGAACCGGCGTGCAGCGCTTTGTTGATGCCGAACAGGCCCAGCATCTGGATCTTCAACAAAAGGACGAACGCGCGCATGGCCGCCCCCTATCGCTCGCCGTGCGCAGCGCTGCGCACGGCGGAGGTCTTCGCGGCGGCGTCGTCGCGGTCGATCATGTCAAGGAACACGTCCTCCAAGCTCTCGTCGCCCACCACGTCGGCCACGGGGCCGCACGCGCGCAGCGTGCCCTGCTTGATGATGGCCACCTTGTTGCACAGCTTCTCCACCACTTCCAGCACGTGGCTGGAAAAGAACACGGCCCCACCGCGCCCGGCCAGTTCGCGCAGCATCTCCTTCACATGAAACGATGCCTCGGGGTCCAGCCCGACGAAAGGCTCGTCAAGCACGAGCAGCTGAGGGGAGTGCGCAAGCGCGCCGATGAGCACAAGCTTCTGGCGCATGCCGTGCGAGTACGAGGACACGAGGTCGCCGAGCGCGGGGGTGAGCCCCAGGCGGTCGGCGCACGTTTCGATGCGCGCACGACGCACGTCGGACGGCACCTCGAAGACGTCCGAGATATAGTCGAGGTACTGGATGCCCGTGAGGAACTCGTAGACGTCGGGGTTGTCGGGCACGTAGGCCGTGACGCGCTTGCACGCGATCGCGTCCGTTCTCACCGACTGCCCCGCAATGCGAATGTCGCCCGCATCGAACCCGGCCACGCCCACGATGGCGCGGATGAGCGTCGTCTTGCCGGCGCCGTTGTGACCCACGAAGCCGAAGATGTCGCCCGGCATCACGTCGAGGGAAATGCCGTCAACCGCGCGCTTCGCGCCGAACGTTTTGACAACGTCCCTCACCGCCAGAACAGGGGACGCCCCGCGCGGCGCGGCGGCGCGGCGGTCGCCTTCCCTTTTGCCTCCCCTGCCGTTTTCCCTGACCTTCGCTGCATTCCGCTCGCTCATCCTTGATCCTTTCGCCGTTGTCTGTTATATTTATGCTATAACAGATGGAACAAAGATGCAAGCGCTTCCCTGGAAGAGAGCTTGCGCAAGACGAACGTGCGGTGCCGAAAGGCGAACATGCGATGCCGAAACCGGATCATCGCTTCTAAAATACGCTTGCTGCACCTGAGGCGCGCTTCGGAGGCAGCGCTCCGCCGAAGAGCGCGCCAACCGCACGCGGCCCGCACGTCGCCCGTCGCACGAGAAAGGAGTCGCCGTCATGAGAAGAGCCGCGCTGTTTTTGGCAATCACCTTCGCGCTCACGTGGGCGTACGAGTTCGGGGTGGTCTACCCCCTCGCCTCCGGAGCCTTCGATGGCATTCCGCCCGCAGCCGCGCAGCTGGCCATTGGGGCGGCTATGTTCTTCCCCGCCATCGGCGTGCTCATCACGCGGCTTGCCACGCGCGAGGGGTTCAAGAACAGCGTGGTCAAACCGCGCCGCTTCAAGGAATCAGCACCGTGGTTTCTGGTGGCATGGTTCGCGCCGGCGCTGCTGACCGTCTTGGGAGCGGCAGCGTACTTCCTGCTGTTCCCGCAGGATTTCGACCCCGGCATGAACGCGTTCGTCGCCGCCCAGGCGCAGGCGGCCGCAGCTGCGGGCGCAAAGCTGCCCGAGGAGGCGCTGCGCGTGGCGCTCGTCGCGCAGCTGCCCGTGGCCGTCCTTCTGGCTCCCGCGCTCAACATCCTCACAACGTTCGGCGAGGAGTGGGGCTGGCGCGGGTATTTGGTGCCCAAGGTGGCCGCGCGGATGCGCATTGTGCCCACGCTGCTGGTCACAGGCGTCATCTGGGGGCTTTGGCACGCTCCGCTCACCGCCATCGGGCACAACTACGGCACGGGCTATCCCACCTGGCCCTTCGGCGGCATCGCCGCCATGTGCGCGTTCTGCATCGTGATGGGCGTCTTCCTCACCTACGTCACCGAGCGCACGGGCAGCTGCCTGGCCGCAGCCGTGGGGCACGGCGCTCTCAACGGCTTCGTGAGCGCGGCCGCGCTGTTCTCGGCAACGGGCGGCAACCCTTTCGTCGGGCCGCTGCCCACGGGCATCATCGGCGGCATCGCCTTTATCGCCGTTGCCGCCCTCATGCTCTGGGACCTGCGCCGGCGCGAGAAAGCCGGCACCCTGCGCATGCCGCGAGCAGGCCTGGCCGACGGCATGACGAAGACGGCGTGACGAAGGCCGACCTCGCCCGAGATCCCGCCCGCGAAACGAAGCGCCCCGCCGCCTGACGGGCCCTCGCCGAGCTGGCCGTCCGCCCCTCTAGCGCACTTTCGCCACGACGAACGCAAGCATGACCAGCGCCATGACGGCGGAGAAACCGAACGCCGCCTGGTAGGCGAACGCCGGGTTCGCCGCACCCGCCGCCGATGCGCCCACTGCGGATATGGCAAGCACCATGGCCGACGTTCCCAGCGACGCGCACGCCTGGCGCACGGCGATGCAAAACGACGAGCCGTCGGCCACCAGGCGCCCTGGCAGCTGCGCGAGGCTCCACGACGGGAGCGGCCCCGTCAGCCCCGACACACCCGCAGCTCGCACGGCTTGGCACAACGTGGTCACCAGAAGCGGCGTGTCCGCATTCAGAAACGACATGAGCACCGCCCCTGTCGCCAAAAACGTGCCCGACACGAGCACGACCGGACGCACTCCCACGCGGTCGGTCAGCACGCCCGCCAACGGGGCAAGCAGAAGAGCCGACGCCGTGCCCGGCAGAAGCACCACGCCCGCGTCAAGCGCGGACCCGCCGCACAGCCCTTCCACGTACAGCGGCACCACCAGCGTGATGCCCATGAACGAAGCCGCCAGCAGGTTCTGCGCCACGAATCCGGTTCGATACTGGCGCGACGCGAAAATCTCCATGCTCACAAGCGGTTCGGCCACGCGTTTTTGCCGTCGCACGAACAACGCGAGGAACAACGCCCCCAGCGCAAACGGCACCCAAACGAAAGGGCTTGCCACGGCAAAGCTGCTCGCCTCCGAAAACGCCAGCAAAAGCCCGCCGAACCCCAGCGTCGAAAGCGCGAGCGACCGCACGTCGAGCCGCGCGCTCGCGTCAAGCGCGGGCGCGGGTTTGATCGCCAGCGCAGCGGCCGCCGCAAGCGCCGCCATCACCGCAGCAAGCAGCACGAAGAAGCTGCGCCAGCCGAACGCGAAGTCCATGGCGCCACCGATGGTGGGTCCGATATTCGGCGCGGAGCCCATGGCGATGCTGGCCACGCCCATGGCCGTGGCCCGTCGGCCATGTGGGAAGCGCGTCATGGCGACGGTCTGCATGAGCGGCATGAGCATGCCCGTTGAAACGGCCTGGAGCACGCGCCCGGCCAAAAGCACGCCGAAGTTCGGCGCAAGGAAATCCGCCGCCGCTCCCGCCAGGAAAAACCCCATGGCCAAAAACACATGCCGCCGGACCGAGAGCCGCCGCAAAAGGAACGTGACCGCGGGCACCGTCACGCCCAGCATAAGCATGTAGCTGGTCGTGAGCCACTGCCCCAGAACCACGTCGAAGCCAAGATCGCCCATGATGTCGCCGATCATGGCGTTGACCGCCGTCTGCGAGAGGTTGCCCATGGCCGAAGCTAGCACCACAACGGCAAACAGCGCGTACACCGAACCGCGTGCGCCACGCGCGCCTTCCCGGCCCTCGCCCCCCATCGCCGCCTCCTCGCATTCGCCGCCGGCTCGTATGTGTCTCCAGTATACCCCCGCCGACGGCCCGCCCGCACCCCGCGCACCGCCCGCCGCGCCGCCCGCGCGGCGCGCGGCAAAGGCGCGGCCGACGGAGGCCGTCGCCACAGTTCGCCACGCGAATCGCCCGCCGCGTCAGTTGAACGCTTGCTGGGTCTTCTCCAGCCCGACGGTCACCAGCGAGAGCGCAGCCTGAGCACCGCGGTCCACCGCATACGAGAAGTCGTCGGCCGCGTCCTTCTTCGGCAGCGACAGCACCCAGTCCACCACGGGCATGCGCCCCGGCGGCCGTCCGATGCCCACGCGCACGCGGTGCCAGTCGCGCGTGCCCAGTTTGTCGCAGATGGAGCGCAGCCCGTTATGCCCCGCATGCCCGCCGCCGAACTTCACGCGCACGGTGCCGGGGTCGATGTCAAGCTCGTCATGGATGACCACCAGGTGCGCCGCATCCACGCCGTAGGCGTTCATGAGCTGCTTCACGGGGCCTCCCGACGTGTTCATGTAGCTTTGCGGCTTGGCCAGCACCAGGTCAATATCGCGGTACGCACCCTTGGCCGTCAGCGCGCCGCACTCCGTTTTCCAGTAGCGCGCGCCCACCTCTTCTCCGATGGCGTCCACCGCGTCGAACCCGGCGTTGTGCCGCGTGTGCGCGTATTCATCGCCCGGATTCCCCAGGCCCACGATCAGGTACATGTCGATGTTCCTCGCTTGCTTGCAAACGCGCCGAAGCGCGCCTATAATATGGGACGAAGGTGCCCCGCGCAACCGGGCAGCATCCTTCTTTAGGTGGAACCGGGCTCTCCGTGAACTGGTAGCCCGGTTTTTTCCTTTTCCAGACGCTGTTCGTCACCTCCTTCCCGCAAGCCGGCCCGCCACCGCCAAACTAGCGGCGCGTACCGATGCTCACGATGCCGACCACAACCGATAGCAATGCGCAAACCGCAATGACCGTTTGTGCGTCCATGGCAGCCTCCTTTCCAGGATGCCGCCCGGATGCGACGAAGCACCGCCTGCATTCTAGCACGGATGCTGACAGGTTGAACCCAACGTCAGCGAGAGGGGCTGTGGCGCCCGAGATTCGCAGGGATCGCGGAAGCGACGCGTATTTTGACACGCGAGCTTCCGAAAGTGCGCGAAGATTGGGCGCCGCAGCCCCTCGCAGCGTCGGCAGGTCTCGCTGGCCGGCAGGCCAGCGAGACTTTTACTCGAACAGCGAGGCGACGGAGCCGTTGTTGTATACGTTGGTGATAGTCTTGGCGAACAGCGGACCCACAGAGAGCACTTTCACCTTGCCCGTTTGACGGTCGAGCGGCACGGGCACGGCATTGGTGACCACCACTTCCTCGATGCAGGAGTTCTCGATGCGGTCGTACGCCGGACCGCTGAACAGGCCGTGCGTGGCGCAGGCGAACACCTTCTCGGCCCCCTTGGCCTTGAGCGTGGTGGCCGCGGCCACCAACGAGCCGGCCGTGTCTATCATGTCGTCGTTCAAGATGCAGATCTTGCCCGTCACGTCGCCGATGAGCGCCGCGATCTCGGCCTGGTTGTGCTTGGGGCGGTCCTTGTGCATGATGGCGATGTCGCAGTCCAACATGGTGGAGAACTTCTTGGCGGCCTTCGCGCGGCCCACGTCGGGCGACACCACGCACAGCCGCCCCTTGTCCCAGCCCATGCTCTCATAGTAATCCACGAAGATGGACATGGCGGTCATATGGTTCACCGGCAAATCGAAGAAGCCCTGGATGGCGTCTTGGTGCAGGTCGATGGTGATGACGTTGTCCACACCCGCCGCGCTCAGAAGGTCGGCCACGAGCTTGGCGGTGATAGGCTCGCGCGGAGCGGCCTTGCGATCCTGACGCGCGTACCCGTAATGGCTGATGACGGCCGACACGTTGTGGGCGGACGCGCGCTTGGCGGCATCGGCCATGATGAGCATCTCCATGAGAGCGTCGTTCACGTCGTAGCCCGCGCCAGCGCACACCGATTGCACGAGGAACACCTCTTTGCCGCGCACGCTCTCCAAATAGCGCGCGTAGATCTCGCCGTTGGCGAACTTCTCAAGCTTCACGTTGCCCAAATCGACGCCCAGCTCTTTGGCTATCTCGTCGGCAAGCCCGGGATTGACCGACCCCGAGAACAGGGCCATGCTCTTCTGCACTTCCGTCATGTGCGCGCTCCTTCGCGTCGTCCTGCGGGCCGCCGCACCGCGCGACTGTCGCCTCGCCCTCACGGCCCTATTGTATCCGCAGGTGACCCGCGCGCACAGGGTCAACTTTCCCTTTTCCGTAGATTGCCCGCAGACAGGCGGCGCAGGTTGCGCGGGCGGCAGCGGCCCGCCTTCGCGCAGTCGCGCGCAAGCCGCCAGCCCAAGCTCCGCGCCCACCGCCCCGGATGCGGACGGAAAACGGCCGGAGCCAAAGGGGTCGTGCACCGGCGGCCAAGCCTCTCCCGCCGCCGGCGAGTCAAGCCCTTCCAACCGGCAGCATCCGAACCAGCGTTCAGCGCTGCGCCCCGTCGGCAAAACCTTCGACCAGATCGATCAGCTCTTGGCGCGAATGCACGTCGAGCTTTCGGTAGATGTTCTTCGTATGCGTGCGCACGGTGTTGACCGACAGGGACTCGTCATCGGCTATACGCTCGGCGGAGTACCCCCTGAGCAGCGCTTCCGCAACAACTTTCTCCCTGGCGGTCAGATCAAGGGAGCTGAGCGCCTCCTCGAAGGAGCCCCGGTGGCTGCGATCCTCCCCGCCATGGCCCCCGGCATCAAGGCCCTTCTCCTCGGACTCGATGCGTTTGAACAGCTCCACCACAAGCAAAGCCAGCATCAAAACGACGAACACGACAGAGCAAACAACGGAAAGCAGCGCTGCATAATCCACAAAGGTCCAGTTCATCCACGAAAAGAAGCCCGGCAGGACGCTTCTGCTCACCACGCTCGCAATGGATTCGGGAGCAAGGAAGAACATCGTTGCGAACAGGCCGATGGAGCGCGTCTGCGCATTGGCCAGCACAAGGAGGAACAGAAGAAGCTCGAAGCACCCCCTGCTCGCCGTCGCCAGCACGTTTCCCGCAAGCGCCGCAGCCGCGCCGGGCGGAAAGAATCCGATGAGGAACAACCCGGTCAGAAACACCACCGAGAACAAAAGCCAGCCCAGATAATACCGCTTTTGCCAACTGTCGCAGAAAAGCACGAGAACGGCAAACGCGATCATCGCCGTTATCGTCGCCACGTGCTTCGAGGCATCCGAAGCCTTCGACAGGGGATTGAGCTCGCTGCTGTTGATGGCCCCGGAGATGGAGAGCGTGAGGAAGAAGAAAACCGCCACCGCCGCCATGAGGACGACAAGGGAGCGGCTCGCCTTCCGAGAAGCCCGGCCGTCCTCGGGGCCGGCGTCCTCGGAGGGGCCCGACCGCGCGCCGCCGCCCTGCCGCCAGGCGAGCGCAAGGCATGCGCCGGAGGCCGGCATCATGGCAACGGAAAGGGCAACGGCACTTTCGGCGAACAGGGCGCAGAACGTCGCAAGAAAGAACTCCAGGGCAAAGGAGGCGGTCACGCACAGGATGCACTCCTTTGAAATCAGATCGAAGCGCGCGGCAAGGCAGCGCACCCATTCAAGGAGCAGAAGGGACAACGCACATGCCTGGGCGACCAACTCCGCAAAGAACACGGCAACGCTCAAAGGCCCCTCCCACAGCATGGGCAGCATCCCATGCGCCAACGTGAGAAGGGCCGCCAGGCAGGAGAGCGGCACGACGAACGGCTCCCAGAAACCCGGCGATTTGAGACGGGAGTTCGCGAAAAGGAGCAGCAGGGCCACCGCAAGGGCCAGGATCATGAAGAGGGAGAACCAGGCTTCGGCGTTGTGGACCTGGCGGGAAAACGAGAACAGGGAAAAATAGTTCGAGTAGCGAAACGCCTGCCAAAAGCAAGCGAGTCCCAGGATGACAAAGAGCAGGCTTCGTTGCCTGGCCGCAGTCGTTTCCATGAAATTGCCGTCTCTCATCTTTTATCCCCGTCCTATCTCCTTGCGACGCGAAAAAGGCTTTCACCTGTCATGGGGTAGCCAACGGCGAGGTAGCTCGAATACCCCATTTACCCGGTATCTTGGCTTGTCGGCCTCGGTGCGCCTCCTTAAATTTACTAAAAGGGGCAGACGCCCCGCAAGAGTCTTGTTCAACGTTGCGGAGGAGGAAGCATGAAGACAAATCACATGGGGTGCTTGTCGCGAAGGGGGTTCGTCAAAGGCAGCTTGGGCGTCGCGGGCCTCGTGGCGGCTGGCAGCGTTGCGGCATCGGCTACGCTGTCGGGCTGCAGCTCCGAGGGGCAGGGCGGCTCCGCGAAGAAAAGCGCGGCGGGGATGAACCCCGGAACGTACGAGGGAACCGGCACGGGCAAGCGCGGCGACATCACGGTGTCCGTCACCGTGGGCGAGAGAGCCCTTGAGGACATCCAGATCGTATCGCATATCGAGAGTCCCGTCATGAGCGACAACGCGCTTGAGATCCTTCCCAAGAAGATGCTGGCCCTGCAGAAGATCGACGTCGACACCGTTTCAGGGGCCACGCTGACAAGCATGGGCCTCATCGAAGCGGTGACCAACGCCGTGAAGGCCGCAGGAGGCTCTGAGTCAAGCCTTGAGCCGAACGAGGAAGGGACGCAGGTCGAGCAGTCCATGACGCCCGGCACGTACACCGGTCAGGCCTACGGGTGCTGGTATCCCAACTCCATCGAGGGCACGCGCTTCGGCGCCGCCGAGGTACTTGAGCCCGTCAAGGTGGACGTGACCGTGGATGCCGGCAGCATCACGAAGGTCGAAGTCGTCACCTGCACAGACGTCCCGCAGTTCAAAGATCCTGCCATAGAGCGCATCCCCTCGGCCATAGTCGAGCAGCAAAGCGTGCTGGTCGACGTGGTGACGGGCGCCACCTGCACGTCGGCGGGAATCCTGCGGGCCGCCACGCTGGCCCTCGAGGAAGCGGGCGCCAACATCGTGGGATTCGCCAAAGACAAGCAGAGGGTCTCTGAAAGCCTCGACCTGGAATGCGACATCTGCATCGTCGGAGGCGGCTGCTCGGGAACCATGGCCGCCCTGGCAGCCACCGAGAGCGGGGCGAAGGTCATCGTCCTCGACAAAGCGGGGCGCATCGGAGGAAAGGGCTTCTGCTCGTCGGGAATCTCGGCCGCAGGCGCGAAGATGCAGGAGGAGGCCGGGGTCGGCACCACGGCGCAAGCGCTGTACGAGTCGCTGTTCGAGCAGTCGGGAGGAAGGGCGAACGCCCTTTTGCTCAAGACCATCGCCAACGAATCGGGGCCGACGGTCGACTGCCTCATCGATCACGGCTTTGAAATCGAGCCACCGAAAAAGGGCGCCAAGTGGGACGAGGCGTACATGTGCGCCACGGGCAAGGGCCAGGAGAAGTTCGACATCCTGTACAATGACTACATCCTGAAGAACGGCGGCGAGGTCTACCTTGAAACCGCCGCCACGGGCCTTGTCATGGAAGACGGCAGGATCGTCGGCGTCGAGGCGGTGCAGCAAAACGGCACCTCGGTGAAAGTGAGCTGCAAGGCGGCCATCGTCGGCACGGGCGGTTTCGGCGGCAGCAACTCGCTGCTCGAACGATTCTGCCACACCACGAACTTCTATGACCGCGGATTGACGACAACGTGCTCGGGAGACGGCATCTCCCTGTGCGAGAGCGTTGGCGCGCAGCTCGGCCCCGAGATCATGCCCCATATGCAGGAGTACGGCGCGAACATGATCTGCAACTTCACGGCCAACCTCATCAAGTACATCACGTATGCCGGATTCTTGCAGGTCAACCCGCAGGGAAAGCGCTTTGTGAACGAATCGTACGCCATCTCCGACCCGATGGGGTACGGCTGCGCCGCGCTGCGCGTCCACGGATACTACTACATCGTCCTCGATCAGAGCATTGTGGACGCGTTGATCGAGAAGGGCGTCGGGGGCTATTACAACAACGAGATGGACAGCTATTTCGACACGGCGGTGGTTGAGCGCGCCCTCGTTCCCCTCACGACGCTCGAAGCCGACCTGGAGGACGCCATGAGCAACGGCCAAGCTTGGAAGGCCGAAAGCCCCGAGGAGCTTGCCGAGGCCATCGGCTTCGCCGATCCCTCCCTGTTCGTCGATGCGTACAATCGCTACAACGAGCTGTGCGCGAAAGGCGTCGACGAGGACTTCTCCAAAATGCCCCAGATGATGAACGGCTATTCGGGCACGCTGTACGCCGTGCGCATGGACATCCCCATCATGGGCACGCTTGGCGGCGTGAAGGTCAACGAACGCCTTGAGGCTCTGGACAAAAACGAGACGGCCATTCCCGGGCTGTACGTGTCCGGCCAGGAAGGATCGGGATTCTACTCCTATCCCTACTACGCCACCAAATGCTCGACCAGCACCTACGCCTACACATCGGGCCGCCTCGCCGGCCTGAACGCGTGCGAGTACATCGCAACGCTGTAAGCACGCAAAACGGCGGGCCGTTCCGTGCGGAACGGCCCGCTCGGGGCGGCGCCGCATCGCGTGGAGCGGCCGCTGCCTCGCACATCGGCTGCGCGATCCGCCTTGACTCGCGTTGCCGCGCTGCAACCCCTGGGGTGCTGAGGCCCTCCTCCCCGCCAAAACGCCGGCGCTCTCCCCGCTTAATGCGACTCGCATCTTCTACGCCCACGGCGTTGACCGCGTCCGGAAAGCGGGGTAGAATACGGGCCAGGTGGTCAGCCTCGGCAAAGGCGGCTACCCCACATCAGTTTTATGGACTGAGAGGAGCCGCTTACGCTTCGGGCGTGGCGGCTTTTCTCGTTATTCGCGCTTTCCCACTAACTCGATAACCGCCAGAATCACAAGGCAAAACGTCAAAAGTTCCTGCCATGTAACCATATGCTTACCTCCTTATGTTCAAGGGGTAGCACATGCCACCTGACCCGCAGGCACAACGATACCTCATGTCGTCACGGCAGTAAAGCATTTTTTGCTTTACGACATTTTATGCTATACTTTACGTAAAGCATGAAAGGATGCCCTATGTCAACCGAAACAGCTCAGATCAACGCGCGCATCGACCGCGCGCTCAAAGAACGCGGGGATGCCGCACTTGAGCGCGCCGGATACTCGCCGTCGCAGGCAATACGCAAGCTGTGGGACTTTGCCGCACGCAACGCACATAGTCCGCACGTTATTCAGGCTTTTTTCGATACCAAAGACGAGGCAGAGGAGCGCGAGGCTGAGAAACGCAGGTCTGAGGAAGAGCGCAAAGCCGAGGAAGAGCGCGCACGCAGGAGGGAATTTGCAATCAAAGGCGCGAACATCGTAGCCGAAGCATACGAGCGATACGGAATTGAACCCTCAGATTGGGCAAAGAACGCATCGTACGAAGAGATGCGCGACTACGCCTTACTCGAACGTCTCCGAGAGCGGGGCCTTGATGGCTAGCCAGAAATTTTCTTTACTTGCCGACACAAATGTCTGGCTGGACTATTTTTTGCCCAAACGTCCAGACCATACCGAAGCGCTCTCTTTTATATCGTTCGTACGCGAGCACGACCACCTGCTGCTATATCCTGCAGCCATTGTCAAGGATGTGTTCTACCTCACCGCAAATACCTTCAAACGCGACATACGCAGCAAGAACGGCACACTCACCGAGCACGATGCGGCAGTAGCAGCTGAAATCGCCTGGGGATGCGTGAATGCCATGCGTGAACAAGCTACAGCCGTAGGGGCCGACGAATCAGACTTATGGAAGGCATGCGCCCTCCACAGTGTCCATACTGACCTTGAAGACAACCTTATTGTTGCCGCCGCACAGCGCGCAAACGCAACGTATCTGGTCACCAACGACGAGGTGCTCATCAAACACGCCCCCGTCGCCGCGCTCACGCCAAGCGACGCCCTCGCGCTGCTGCAAGCGACAACGTAAGCGAGAACGCAAACGCAAGCGAAAGGGCAAGACGCTCACGTCGAAAGACGCCCTCGCACTGCTTCGGACGGGACTCTCAAAGAAAAACGGGGCGACCGCGCCGCCCCGTTTTCTTCGTCCGCTCAGCCTACTCCCCCGCCTGCCGCGCGCGCTTCTTGGCGGCCCAGCCGGGAACCTCGCGCTGCTCGGGGCGCGTGAGGGCCAGCGCATCAGGCGCAACGTCTTTCGTAATGCACGATCCCGCACCAACGATGGCCCCCGCGCCTATGGCGACGGGCGCCACCATCATGGTGTCGCTGCCGATGAACGCGCCGTCGCCGATGGTGGTGGCGTGCTTTTTCTTGCCATCGTAGTTGCAGGTGATGGATCCGGCGCCGATGTTCACGTCCTCGCCGATGGTGGTGTCGCCAATGTAGGACAGATGCGGCACCTTCGAGCCCTTGCCCACCGTGGACTTCTTGATCTCCACATGCGTGCCGGCCTTCGCGCCCTCGCACAAATGCGCCGCCGGGCGCAGATAGGCGCGCGGTCCGCAGGTGGCGCCATCGTCGATGCGCGCCTCCACGGCCACCGTCTCGTCCACGATACAGCCCCGCCCCACCACGGTGTCGGTGAGGCGCGAGTTCGGCCCGATCACACTGTCCTCGCCCACCTGCGTGGCGCCCATGAGAAACGTCTGGGGCAAAAGCTCCACGTCCTGCGCCAGCTTGACGTCAGGGCCAATCCACACCTGGTCGGGATCGGTCATGGTCACGCCCGCCGCCATGTGCGCGCAATTGATGCGGCGCTGCAGATGCTTGGCCGCTTCGGCCAGCTGGATGCGCGAGTTCACGCCCAAGCACTCGGCGGCGTCCCCGCAGGGAAGCGCCAGCACCGCCCGCCCGGCGCGGCGGCAGATCTCCAACACGTCGGTAAGGTAGAACTCGCCCTGGGCGTTGTCGTTGCCCACCTGCCGCAAAGCCTCGAACAGCGCGCGGGCGTCAAAGCAGTAGAAACCGGAGTTGCACTCGCGGATAGCCGCCTCCTCGGGCGCGGCGTCTTTCTGCTCCACGATGCGCGCCACGGCCCCCTGGGCATCGCGCACGATGCGCCCGTAGCCGAAGGGATCGTCCGGCTCCATCGTCAGCACCACTGCGGCCGTGCCCGCCTCCTCGCGAACGCGCACCAGCTCGGCGATGGTCCCCGCCGTGATGAGCGGGCAATCGCCGGAGAGCACCACCAGCGATCCGTCGAAATCGGCCAGCGCTTCGGCGCACACGGCCACCGCGCCCGCCGTGCCGTTCTGCTCCTGCTGCACCACCACGTCCGTGTCGGCCTCCACCAGCGGAATCACCTGCTCGCGCGCATGACCCACCACGGATGTCACACGCTCGACGCCGGCTTCGCGCGCCGCGTCCACCACCCAGCGGACAAGCGGCTTGCCCAAGATCTCATGGACGACCTTCGGCTTCTTCGACTTCATGCGGGTGCCCGCACCCGCGGCCAGCACAATGGCAGCTGCCTGCATGTCACTCCTCCGTATCCGCGGCCCTTTGTCGTCCGGCGGCGGCATCCGACGAACCGTCATGCTCCCCGCCGTCCGCGCCCTCGCCTTTTTGGCGGGCCTCTTCCTCCATCAGGCGCCACACCAGGCGCTCGAACGCATCGTCTTCCTCGGTGCGCGTGACGGCGCGCTCCACCGCCGCTTCGCCGTCCTCGCGCAGAAGCACATCCAGCGCACCCTCCAAAGGCGGCTCGCCCACTTTACGGAAGAACTCCTCCTGCACCTTCTCAACCAGATCGTAGCGGCCTTCGTCCTGCAGCACGCGCACCACCTCGGCGCGCACCGCCTCGCGCACGTCCCTCACGGAGCCGCCGCCCAAAAGGCCCGTCGGGCCAAGGTCAACCCTGACTTCGAAGATGTTGCGCCGTCCCTTCGCCGCTTCAACGCGCTTGCGCAGCTCATCGTCCATGCGCAGCAGCTCCTCGCTGGCGAGCACGTCGTTGCGGTCGGCCGTCTGCAGGTTGTTGCCGCTCTCGGCCACGGACAGGTACGCCACGCCGCTGCGATGCGCAGCCTTCGCCTGCAGGAACAAAAACAGAAAGCCCACGATGCCGGCCAGAAGCGATGCCGAAAGGATGCCCAGTTTGGCCGTGGCCACGTGCATCTCGTCGGTGAACGCGAGGTTGGCCACGAAGATGGCCATGGTGAAGCCCACGCCGCCCAGAATGGACGCGCCCAGCATGTGCAGCCAGTTCACGTTCTCCGGCAACGACGCGAGCTTGGTCTTCACAATGACGAGGCTCATGAGCATGATCCCGATCGGCTTGCCCAGAAGAAGGCCCAGCATCACGCCGTAGAGCACCGGATCGGTCAGCATGGACCCCACATCTATACCCGTGAAGCTGACGTCGGCGTTCGTGAGGGCGAACAGCGGCAGGACGCCGAAGTACACCCACGGGTAAAGCTTGCGCTCCAAGCGCGTGGCCGGCGGCACCACCTGACGCGCCACCTGGGACAGCGCCGCCACCGTCTCCAGATAGTCGCCCTGGGCGATAACGGGCGTCTCGGGCCGGAACACGTCGCGGGCCTCGCGCACCTTGTCGCCCGACCACGCGACGAACCCGCGCAGGTTCACGCGCGATCCCGACGGAATGGTGAACGCCAGCAGCACGCCGGCGATGGTGGAGTGCACGCCCGACATGAACACGCAGTACCACAGCACGACGCCCACCAGGATGTACGGAACCAGCGAATAGATATGGCCGCGGTTCATGGCCATGAGCACCACCATGACGACCGCCGCGGCAGCCAGCCAGAACGGCGACGGGCTTTGGCCGTAGAAGATCGCGATCACCAGGATGGCTATGATGTCGTCGGCCACGGCGAGTGTGCTCAAAAACACGCGCACGCCGCTTGGCACGCGGTTGCCCAGAAGCGCCAAAACACCCAGCGCGAAGGCGATGTCGGTGGCGGTGGGCACGCCCCAGCCGTGCGACGTCGCCGGGTTGCCCGCGTTGAACAGCAGGTAGATGACGATGGGAGCCAGCACGCCCCCTACGGCCGCCATGATGGGCAGCAGGGCTTGGCGGATGTTCGTGAGTTCGCCCACCGTCAGCTCGTACTTGACCTCCAAGCCCACCAGCAGGAAGAACACCGCCATGAAAATATCGTTGATGATGTGGGCCATCGACATGCTGGCATGCTGCTCGCCAAGCAAAAAGCCCACCTCGGTGTGCCAGAACTCCAAGAACGGCCCGTAAGCTCCCGAGTTCGCCACAACAAGCGCCACCACGGCTGCCAGCAGCATGACGCCGGCTGCTTTGGTGGAGGAATGGGTGAACTGGAGAAGCTTGCGATAGCGGGCTTGATGACCCTGGACTTCGCTGATGAAAATGCGCTGAGCGCCGTCGTTGTGCGTGTCGGCCATGTTCGTTTTGCCTCCCGGATAGGTAATTTCTGTATTATCCCCCATCTTCGTCGCCCCCGTCCATCCCTCGCACGTTTTTAAACCGATTTCATACGCGCGGCAAAATGCCCGGGCAATTCGCAGGGTTTTGCGTTATCCTGTACCCATCAGCTTCGACGTGAGGAGTCGGCTTGGAGCGTGCGAGAAAGGCATACCGTGTCTGTCCGCATAGCCTGGGGCGCTGCTTGCAGTCGGGCTGTTTTTTATTCGCCACGAGGTAAGAGGTGATCGCCATGAGCATTACCGTCGCCGGACGCAAAATGCCTGTAACCGATGCACTGCGTCAGTACGCCGAGGAGAAGATCGGCAACTCCATGAAGGTCATGGACATCGACCCGCTGGTGGCCGAGGTCGTCCTGTTCGTCGAGAAAAACCCCGCCAACCCCCGCCCCGCCTGCTGCGAGGTGACGCTGCGCACGAAGGGCCACATCATCCGCGTGGAGGAGAGCGAGGAGGACATGTACGCGGCCATCGACGTGGCCGCCGCCAAGGTGGTCCGCCAGCTGCGCAAGTACAAGACGAAGGTCATCGACCGCAAGCTGCGCGCCGAGGACGAGACCATCCGCACGCAGACCGCCGGCGCCGAGCTGGACGTCGAGGGACTCATGGAGGAGCTGTCCGCCGACGATGCGGTGGTGCGCGTGAAGGAGATCGTCTTCGAGCCGCTCACCGAGGAGGAGGCGCTCGTGAAGATAGATCTTCTGGGACATGACTTCTTCGCCTACACCGACCGCGACACCGGACTCGTGAACGTGCTGTACCGTCGCGACGACGGCGGCTACGGCTTGCTCAAGCAGACGGACTAGCCCGCAGAAGGCGTGAGGCCAAACAACGCAGGCGGCCCCTCGTGCGAGGGGTCGCTTTTTCATGCAGGCGACACGAGGCGCACCGCCGGATGTGCTACCATAGGTCCGCCAACTTCAAGGAAAGGACGGGACCATGGCCACCATCGACACCATCAAGAACGTGCTGCAGGAGAACCTCGACATCGACCCGGCCACCGTGGAGGAGTCTTCGACGTTCGAGTCGCTCGGCATCGATTCGCTCGACATGGTGGAGCTCATCTGCGACCTCGAGGAAGCCTGCGAGGTTGACTTCGGCGAGCCCGAAGGACTTGCCACCGTGGGCGACCTTGTGAGCTACATCGACTCGCTGTAGTCTGTTGCCCGCCGGCTTTCGAAGCCGGCCGATACTGCGAAAGGCCCGCCAAGCGACGGGCCTTTCGCATGTCCGGGCAGTCTTGGCGCGCCTGGCCTCAGGCTGCGAGCCGGCGAGTCCCTCCGCCTCGGGCAACCCTGGCATATCTGGCCCCAGGCCGCGAGCCGCCGGGTCCCCTTGCCGCTTTTTGCCCCACTTCTTCCTTCGCTCCCCCATCCGCACCATTCAACGGTAACGAATCCAGAACTTCTAGCGATATTTACCGAAGTGGATCGCTTGCGATCATCCTGGCGGCCTTTTCGCTCTAGCGGTAGACAAAAGTTGCTAATTCCTTACCGCAATGTCCAGCACCAGCGCATGAAGATCAAGCGTGCGCGACGCCCGGGCATACGGCAGGGCGGGGCCGCACGCCCTGCTTGCGCAGACCGAGCGCGCAGCCGAACGCGCGCCGGGGGCGCCGGCCCACACAAGCCGACGCCCCGCCCATCAACCGCTTCGCCTTACCCCAGCGCGGCGCCCGCAGCGTTGGCGCCGGCGAAGCGGCCGGAAGTGTAGGACCAGTTGAGGCCGCATCCGCCCGCAGGATAGTCGTCGTAGATGAACGTGCCGCAGCACACCTCGCCCGCAGAGTACAGGTTGGGAATGGGCTGGCCCGCCGCATCGAGCACCTGGAACTGCGTGTTCACGCGATACCCGCCGAAGCTGCCATGAGTGCACACGCCCATGGTGAGCACATAGTAGGGCGCTTTGACAAGCGGCACAAGGTTGTCGGCTTTCTTCTTGAACTGGGCGTCCTCGCCCGCTGCCGCCAGCGCGTTGTACGCGTCGAGCGCCTCCTGCGCCCGCGCGCCGTCTATCCCAAGCGCCTCGGCGGCCTCGGCCACCGTCTGGCCCTGCGCGAACATGCCCTGCTCCAAGCCGAACTCCAGCTTCGAGCGCAGGCCGTCGTCCAGCGCGTCCACCATGGCCTGATCGTACACCGCAAAGAACTTTTGGTCGTCGAAATGCGCCACGTCGTAGTAGATGTCGTGCGTCTGGCCGCCCTCGTTGGCGAAACGCTCCCCCGCGCTCGTGATCCAGAGCGCTTTGCTGCTGATGAGCTTGGACTGCCCCGGCTCCACCGGACACGCGAGGATGCCGTTCGTGCCGCCGTGCCCCACGTAGTCCGCGCCAATATCGAGGCCCATCTGCAGGCCCTCGCCCGTGCAGCCCACGCCCACCTCGGTGTACACGCCGGAATAATCGGGGCAGTACTCGTCTATCATGCCCTCGTTGCGGCAGAACCCGCCCGTGGCGACCACGATGCTTTTCGCACGGTACTGCACAAGCTCTCCGCTGCCGCGCCGCGCCAGCACGCCCACCACAGCGCCCGCCTCGTCCGTCACAAGCGACTCCGCCGCAGTGCCGAAATGGAACTCGACGCCCTTTTCCTGGGCGAACTGCGTCACCGCGCGCAAGGCGTCCATGGCGTTGTTCGCGCAGTTGTGAGCGCGCGGCACAGGGTCGGTGCCCTTCTTGGACACCGTCTCCTTGAACGGCACGCCCAGCTCACCGGCAAGCCAGTCGATGGTTTCGCCAAAGTGCTCGGCGCAAAACTCCTGCACGTCGTAGTCCAGCTTGTCGCCTCCGCGCGAGAGGAAGTAGTCGAGCAGGCCGGACGGATCGTCCTCGACGCCGGCGGCTTTTTGAAGCTGCGTGCCCGCGCCGTAGAACGTGCCGATGGCAAGCGAGCTGGACCCCGCAAGCCACGCCATCTTCTCCACGAGCACCGTCTTGGCCCCCGCCTCCGCCGCGTGGCCCGCCGCGGTCACGCCGGCGCCGCCTCCGCCGAGCACCAGCACGTCGCACTCTTTTGTTTCGCGCGCCTCGGTGGCGGCGGCCTGCTGCGGCGTGCAGCCGAACAAGCTGCCGAACGCCATGGCGGCCGCACCGCCTGCAGCCAGCTTCGCGAACTGCCGGCGCGTGAGGGCCGTCCCCGCAACCCGCTTACTCATCGTCGCATCCTCCATAGTCTTCGCTCCTCCCCTTCGCAACGGCCTCGCATCCGTCGCAACGATTGTTCGATGAACCCACCTTAGCGCCGCCATCGGCAAGCGAAGAAGCCACCTTCCGGGTGAAACGCCAACGCGCGACAGGCATTTCACCCGGAAGGTGTGAAGGCGCGAAGGGCGAGGCGGCGCGCAAGGCTGATCCGCTCGTATATAATGCGAAAGACGAAATCCCCCACGACCCGACGAGACGAGGTGCCCATGACGCAAGCCGCCGCAGCAAGCCTATCGCCGCTTGCCCGCATCGCGGAGACGTGCGGTGCGTTCATGCCGGCGTTCTTGGGGCTGGCAGCCACGCGCGTGTGGCTGCAGGTGAACCATTTCGCGTCCTACTCGTCAAGCGACGATGGGATGCTCACCGTGGTCTGCCAGCTGTTCTACGGCCTGATGATGGTCGCGGGCGGACTGGCGGCGTTGCGCAGGCCGTCCGCAAAGCGCGAACGGCAGACGGTGGCTTGGCTCGGGTTCGGCATCATGACGTTTTCCACCGTGCTCATCATGACCGGAAAGGAGGCGGGCTCGCCCGACATCCTTTTGGTCGCCGGCGTGCTGGCCGGCGTGGGCGGGGCGCTCGGGGGCGGCATGTGGACGATGGCCTACGTGCGCCTCGGCATGCACCAGGCGGTGCTGTACGGGTTCTTGTCGCTGGCGCTCGGATCCGCCGGCGGCTTGGCGGTCAGCTTCCTGCCCGACGCGCTCGGCTACACGGTGAGCATGTTCATGCCCGCCATCGCGCTTCTGTGCTACCAGCGCGCGCTCAAGGCCGACGTGGGCGACATCCCCGCGCCCGAGCCCGTGTACGACCGCGAGCCGCGCTCCACCATGCTGCTCATCTTCGGCGGGCTGGCGGTGTTCGGCCTGGCCCTTGGCGTGTCGAGGGGCTTTCCCGCAGGAGAGCCCGTGCCCATGGACGCGATGCAGCGCATCGTGCACCAGATGGGCGTGGTGGCCATCAGCCTGTTCGTCATCTGGTGGGCCATCGTGAAGCGCAAGCGGCTGAGCTTCTCGTTTCTGTGGCGCATCGAGATCATGCTGGTGGCGGCGGGCATGCTCGTGCTGTCGGTGTTCCCGGGCCATCTCACGGAGCTGGCCGTGGCCGTGGTCAACATCGCCGACACGCTCATGCTGGGCGTGCTGTGGGTGACGCTGCAGGACGTCGCGCGCCACACCACCGTGAGCGCGTACGCCGTGTACGGCTTCGCATGGGCCGCGCGCGTGCTGGCGCGCGATGCGGGGCGCGTGCTCATCATGGCGCTGGGAGCTGCGGGCCTGACGTCGTACGCGGCGGGCGCGGTGGTGGGCATCGTGGTGTTCGCGCTGGCCACGAGCATGGTGATCCTGCTCTCGGACGGCATCCCGCGCATCCGGCCGCTGTTCGCCGAGGACGCGCGGCCCGCTTCGCGCCCGCTCCGTCCGCATCCGGCGCCCGATCCCGAAGCGTCCGCAAACGCGATCAGGCGCACCGCCCCTGCGGATACGGCGGTTGGCGATTGGCTGCGCGAAACGTTCGACCTGTCCGAGCGCGAGACGGAGGTGGCGCTGCTCATTGCGCAGGGTCGCAGCAAAACCTACATCGCCGAACAGCTCTACCTCTCCGAGAACACCGTGCGCACCCACGCCAAGAACGCCTACGCCAAAATGGGCGTGCACTCCAAGCAAGCGCTCATCGATCTAGTCAGCGACACGAAGGGGCGCATCTGACATCCCGCCCTTCCGCCTGCGCGCAGGCGGAATACGCTGCACGACCACGACCAGGCCAAACGCGCCGCAGCCTACACGCCTTTCTTTCATCGGCGGGCTGGAGGCGCGCCAACCGATGCGCTTCGCCCGCCATCGTAGCATGCGCAAGCGCAAGCCGCCTGAAGCGCCGCTCAGCCGTTATCCCGGGCAGGCGCGCCGCCCGACCAACGCGCAAGGGCCCGCTTGACGGATGCGACCGAGTACAGACTGCCGAACGCGCACACCACGCCGCTCGCGCCGGCCAGATCGGCCGCCCGCTCCACCGCCTCGTCGAAGGTCCGGGCTTCATGGGACCTCACGCAGGCCGAGCAGCCCAAAAGGTCCTGGCCCGTCCAGCGGATGGCGCGCGCCAGCTTGCACGCGGGAAGCGCCCGCGGGTTGGGCGGCTCCACCGCCACGAAGGCGCCGCCCAGCGCCAGCACCTCCTCCAGCATGGCGGGATAGTCCTTGTCCTCCAGAACCCCGATGATGAACACAGGCTTGACGTCGGGAAACACCTCCTGCAAGGACTCGGCGAGGGCATGCGTGCCCTGGGGGTTGTGCCCGCCGTCCACCACGAACGTCGGCCGCCCCTCCCCCTGCGGCAGCACTTCAAAGCGGCCCGGCCACTCGGCCTGCCGGATGCCCGCCCGCAGCGCCTCGTCGGACACCTCCCATCCGCGCCGGCGCAGCGCGCCCGCCGCCTCGATGGCAAGCGCCGCGTTCGCCGGCTGGTAGCATCCCAGAAGGCGCGTCTCGAACGCCGAGCCGCAGTACGCGAACGTGCGGACCGGCCCGTCCACACGCCACTTGACCGGGCCGGTTTCCAGGCTTTCCCATGCAGGCACGGTCAGCTCGTCTCCGCAGGCGCGGGCGACGCGCGCGACCACGTCCATGGCCTCGGACTCCTGCGGCCACGACACCACGGCCGAACCCGGCTTCACGATGCCGGCCTTCTCGCCCGCGACGGCGGCAAGCGTGCCGCCCAACAGCGCCGTATGGTCCAGCCCGATGCGCGCGATGACCGCCACCTCGGGCGCGTCAATGACGTTCGTGGAGTCCAAGCGCCCGCCAAGGCCCACCTCCAGCACCACGATGTCGCAGCCGCTGCGCGCGAAATGCTCCAAAGCCACGGCCGTCATGAGCTCGAACTCAGTGGGATGCTCGCCTTCCAAGGACGCCACAGCTTCGGCATGCTCCCGCACGAACAGCGTCACCTCGCGCAGGTCATCTGCGGAAATGTCGCGCCCGTCCACGCGGATGCGCTCCTCGAACCGCTCGATGTAAGGGCTTGTGAACAATCCGGTTCTATACCCCGCCGCCTGCAGGATCGAGGCCAGGTAGACGCACGTGGACCCTTTGCCGTTCGTACCCGCCACATGGACGAACCTCAAGCGGTCCTGCGGACGCCCCATGCGCTCCAACAGCTCGCGGACGCGGTCAAGCCCCAGCCGCGACTCCTGCCAGCGCGGCTCGTTGATGTAGGCGATCGGATCGAACTCCATAGCTTCCTCCTTCGGCCAGGCCAAGGCGGACGCCCGCATGCGGCCGCAGCGTCGGCTGATTCCGCAAACCGTCAGGCCGACGGGGCCAAGTACTCCGCTATTCCCGAGGCGGCGCGCTTTCCGGCGCCCATGGCCAAGATGACGGTGGCGGCGCCGATGACCGTGTCCCCGCCGGCGAACACGCCGGGCTTCGACGTGGCGCCGGTGCGCTCGTCCGCCACCACCAGGTTGCGCGCTGTGACCTCCAAACCCGGCGTGGTGTTGGCGATGAGCGGGTTGGTCTTCGACCCCACGGCGATGACCAGCATGTCGGCGTCCATGACGAACTCGCTGCCCGCCACCGGCTTAGGGCGGCGGCGTCCGCTGGCGTCGGGTTCGCCCAGCTCCATGCGCTCGCACTCCAAGCCCGCGATCCAGCCCTTGTCGTCGCCGAGCGCGCGCACCGGGCTTGTGAGCATCTGAAACGCGATACCCTCCTGCTCGGCGTGGTGGATCTCCTCGGCGCGGGCCGGCATCTCCTCGCGGCTGCGGCGATACACCACCGTGACGTCGGCTCCCAGGCGCTTGGCCGTGCGCGCCGCGTCCATGGCCACGTTGCCGCCGCCCACAACGATGCACTTCTTGCCCACGTACACCGGCGTCTCATGTTCCGGGAACAGATACGCCTTCATGAGGTTCACGCGCGTGAGCAGCTCGTTTGCCACCATGACGCCGTTGAGGCCCTCGCCTTCTATCCCCAAATAGCCAGGCAGGCCCGCGCCCGTCCCCACGAACACGGCATCGAACCCCTGCTCGTCCAGCAACTCGTCCACATCGTAGAGACGCCCGATCACCGCGTTCGTCTCAAAGCTGACGCCCAAATCGCTCAGCGAGGACACCTCACGCGCCACCAGGTCTTTCGGCAGGCGGAACTCGGGGATGCCGTACACCAGCACGCCGCCCACCTTGTGCAGCGCCTCGAACACCGTGACGTCGGCGCCCATCTTGGCAAGCTCGCCCGCGCAGGTGAGTGACGCCGGCCCCGACCCCACGCACGCCACGCGCTTGCCCGCGAGGCGCTTCGAATCCGCAGCCCGGTCGGCGCCGCCTTCCGCTTGGCCAAGGGCCGCGGCCGCCTCGTCCGGATGCTCGAACGCCCAGTCGGCCACGAAGCGCTCCAAGCGGCCGATGCCCACCGGCTCGCCCTTGCGGCCGCGCGTGCACACGCCCTCGCACTGCCGCTCCTGGGGGCACACGCGCCCGCAGATGGCGGGCAGCGCGTTCGCCGCCTTCACGGCAGCGTACGCCTCGGCGAACTCGCCGTGCGCCACGCTCTCGATGAACCGGGGGATGGGCACGCCCACGGGGCAGCCGTCCATGCACGGCTTCTTCGGGCACTGGATGCAACGCCGCGCCTCGACCATGGCGTCCTCGGGCGTGTACCCCCACGCCACTTCGTCGAAGTTGCACGCCCTTGCCGCAGGGTCCTGCTCGGGCATGGGCACTTTCTCCAACTGCTTGTTCACCTCGTACGTTGCCGCCATGCTAGGCCCCCTTCCGCTCGCCGCAGTCGCGGTCCTCGCGCGCCTGGCTTTCGAACTCGCGATACATCACGCCGCGGCGCATGGCGTCGTCGTAGTCCACCAAGTGCCCGTCGAAGTCCGGGCCGTCCACGCACGCATGCAGGTACTCCTCGCCCACCTTCACGCGGCAACCGCCGCACATGCCCGTGCCGTCTATCATGAGCGGGTTCATGCTCACAAGCGTCTTGATGCCGTAAGGCTTGGTGGTGGCCGCCACGAACTTCATCATGATGACAGGACCCACGGCCAGCACGAGGTCGTAGTCCGCGCCTTCGTCGATGCGCTGCTGCAGCGCCTGGGTCACGAGGCCCTTGTTGCCGTTGGAGCCGTCGTCGGTCATGATGATCTGGCGTGTGGAGCACGCGTTGATCTCGTCCTCGAGCAGGATAAGGTCCTTGTTGCGAAAGCCCGTGATCACATCCACCTCGCAACCATGTTCGTGCAGCCATTTGGCCTGCGGGTACGCAATGGCCGTGCCCAGGCCGCCGCCGATGACGCACGCGCGGCGAGCGCCCTCAAGCTCGGTGGGATTGCCCAGCGGGCCCACGAAGTCGGCCAGCGCCTCTCCCGCCTGCATGGTGGCCAACCGCTTGGTCGTCGCGCCCACCGCCTGGAACACGATGGTGACGGTGCCCGCCTGCGGATCGCAATCGTTCATGGTCAGGGGGATGCGCTCGCCCCTTTCGTCGATGCGCAGCATGACGAACTGCCCCGGCTTGATCTTGCGGGCGATCTGAGGAGCCCGCACCACCATGCGGGTGACCTCGGCGTTCAGCGCCTCAACTCGTTCGATGGGATACACGTCGCTTCAGCCCTTCTCGTCTTAGAACAAAAGCAGCACCGTCAAGGTGCCGCTTTTCGTGAAAATTGCCCATTAGTATAGCAAACGACCCCCGCCGAAACTGTTACGAGCATGTTTCCATGCGCAAAGAGAACCCGAGCGGAGGTGTTTCCGGGCATCCGACGGCCAGCCGCCAGCCTCGCGCGGAGATGCGCACTCCCTCACGCCTCCTGGCACGCACCCGCTCCGCATTCGTCGCCCCGCCGCTTCCGCTCGCGCGCAAGCACCGCACCCATGCGCTCGCTGCGAATACGCACGTTCACGATGTGCCCCGTGAGCGGAATATGCCGATTCGAGAAGTTCACCACCGAACCAACCAGCACGGCCGACACCACCGTACCTGCCCCCACGCCGTTCAAGCGCCCAAAGAACAGCAGCGACAGCGCAATGGCAACACCCACCAAGCTGCAGTCGAACGCGATCTTCACCGAGCCGAAACGTCGGCGCATCGCAAGCGACAGAGCGCGCACCGCCCCCTCGCCAGGAACCATCAACACGTTGGGAGCCACCTCAACGCTCACGCCCACCCCCAAGATCACGCACCCCAGCAAAAGCGACGCCACCTGCGCAGGCAGCGTCGCAGGCTCGAACCACGACAAAAGGCCCATCCCCACGTCGATGAACGCGCTAAACGCCACGTTCACCGCTATCTGCAGCCACTGGAACGCTTTGAAATCGCGCCTGAGCAGCGCAAACTGCAAGAGGATGAACAGCATGTTCACCACAAAGGTGAACATGCCCAGCGTGAATGGGAATTCAAGGCTCAGAACGTAGGCCACGCTTGAAATGGGCGAGGTGCCCAGCGCCGCCTTCGTGATGAGTGCGATGCCGAAGGCGTTCACGAACACGCCCACCGCAAACCACGCCCACCTCTCGGCGAGCATGAGGGCATGCGCCCTCCTCAAACGTCTAATGCGCTCTTCTCCTGCTGACATGTTGCGTGCCTCCCAATTCGCTCCATCCCAGTATAGCGCTTCCCAAACAGAGAGGCCCCCGCTTCCGCGCCGGCGACAGACAAAGAGAACGCCGCGCGTCGCTTCTTACCGCGCGGAGACGGACCGCCACCCGTCGGCAAACGGTTCGCGATTCTCCCGAAACCAGCGTCAGCCCGTGGTACGCTCGCACTTGGAACCTCCCGCCCGACCCACGCTCGGGCCGACCGAAAGAACGCATCATGACAAGCACCTACTACCTGCTGCCCGACCGCCTTGAACGCGCGCCCGCAGCACGCGAATCCCCCGCGCCCGACGCCCTTGGCAGCCCTCCAACCGTTCAGACCCTCACCACGCGCGAGCTTGACAGCCTTGCGTTCATCGCGCCCGACATACGGGGCACCCTTGAAACCCTCGCCAAGGTCGAGAACACCTACCTCGACGTGTTCCCTGCCTGCCTTGTCGGCTCGTTCGCCGTCCCCGACAAGCAGCGCATGATGGACGACCCAACCTGCTTCGCGTTCTACCTGGATAAAACCCACTTGGTGTTTTTGGACGAAAGCGACACGTGCGCGCGCCTGCTTGACACCATAGCCAGCCAAGGCACGGTGCACAAGCCGACCGCCGCGCACTGCCTGTTCGAGTTCATGAAGCTGCTCACGAAAGGCGACCTGATGTTCTTGGCCGATCTTGAGGACCGCATGGAGGACGTGGAGGAGACCATCATCGACCGCGGCGTGAAGGCAAGCAACCGGCAGATGCTGCTGTTTCGCCGCCAGCTGCTGCGCATCGACACTTACTACCAGCAGCTGGTGGACATGGCCAGCGAGCTTTCCAACAACGAGAACAAACTGCTCTCGCACGGCGAGGCCCACCTGTTCCGCATGTTCGAGCAACAAGCAGAACGCCTGCTCAAACGCTCACTCACGCTCAAGGAGTACAGCTTGCAGCTGCGCGAGCTCTACCAAGCCCAAATAGACATCCAGCAGAACAACACCATGAAGTTCTTCACCGTGGTCACCACCTTGTTCGCCCCGCTCACGCTACTGACCAGCTGGTTCGGCATGAACTTTGCGAACATGCCGGGGATAGACCTCTCTTGGGGCTACGCTGCCGTCATCGTTGCGTCCGTGGGCATCGTGCTGGCGGAACTTGCGATCTTCAAGCACAAGCACTGGCTGTAAGGAAGAGCGGGATCCGAGCGCCGAGGAGGGCGAGAAGCACTCACAGCATGGTAACACCCAGGGAAACTCATCGCAGGTGCGGAGGAAGAGGCTGGGGAACGTACGAGCGATAACCACTTGGCTGCATTTCATAATGCCCCAATCGAGCATTCGACATCGGTTGCCTCCTTTGCTCCGTAGATTAATTCCTATCAGATAAAAAGAAAGAAACGATTTCTTTTGTTAATAAGCAATAACGAAAGAAAGTTTTCGTCACAGCACGGGATGGGGGTGCTAACGAAAGAATTTTGGGGATTTCTTTCGTTAGAACGGAGGAGCACCCCCGTACACCTGCGGAGGGGCGCGCAAGCTGATAAAAGTTATGCGAACGCGAAGGAAGAACCTGGGAGCTGCCGCCTCACGCCCGCAGCATGACTCATAACCCGGAAAGGCTCGCTACGGACGCCGAGGGGGAGGAGGAGGGTCCCCTTCATGCGTCGCAGGTTATCCCTTAGAGGAGGTGGGGTTGTTCGATGTGCGGGGCGGAGTCGGGCTGCGACGGCTCTCCGGACGCCGCCGCGCCCCCTGCGGGGGCCGCACTCGGCGCACCTGCCGCGCTTGCCGTTGCACTCGGCGCGCTCGCCGCACCCGGTGCACCTGCCGCGCTTGCCGCCGCGCCCGGCGCGCTCGCCGCGTTCCCGGACGCACCCGCTGCCGGCGCCGCCCCGCTCGCAGCGTCGCTTTCCCGCAGCAGCTCGCCCAGCGTGGCGAAGTCGTTCTCCAGCGCCTCGCGCTTGCTTCCGTCGTAAAGGGCGGCGGCCGGGTGGAAGATGGGGAACACCTTGAACTTCCCCGCGCGCTGCATGGTGCCGTGCAGCCGCGTGATGCCCACCTCGGTCTTCAAGATGAACTTCGTGGAGAAGTTCCCCAAGGTCACTATGAACTCGGGGTCGATGGTGCGCGTCTGCTCTCGCAGGTAGGGCGCGCACAGCTCTATCTCCTCGGGACGCGGGTCGCGGTTGCCGGGGGGTCGGCATTTCAGCACGTTCGCAATGAACACGTCCTCGCGACGCAAGCCCGCAATGGCCAGCAGCTCGTTGAGGTACTTGCCCGCAGCCCCCACGAACGGCTCGCCCTGCAGATCCTCGTTCTTGCCGGGCGCCTCGCCCACGATGAGCACGCGGGCAGAAGGGTTGCCCACCCCGAACACGGTTTGGGTGCGACCGTCGGCCAGCGGGCAGCGGCGGCACTCCGTCACCTGCGCGCGAATCTGATCGAGCGGGATATGCGGCTTGGACATGCGGTCCTCCTCCGTCGTCACACGTACAGCCGAGGCATGCGGTGGCCAAAGCCTATGGCCACCTCGTAGTTGATGGTCCCCAGCGTGTTCGCCATGTCGTCGATGGTCACAATGGAGTTCCCCTCGCGCCCCACCAGCAGCACTTCGTCCCCTATCTGGGGGTCGAGCTTCTGCCGGTTGGCGTAGGTGCGCATGTCCACCTCGAACATGCACTGGTCCATGCAGATGTTGCCCACCTGGCGGCAGCGCTGCCCGCGCAGGATCACGTCGGTCCGCCCTGAAAGCCCGCGCCGCAGGCCGTCGGCGTACCCCACCGGCACCGTGCAGATCTTCACGCTCCCGGGGCTGCGGTAGTTCATGCCGTAGCTCACGCCCTCGCTCATGGGAACGGTGCGCACGTCGGTGATGCGCGCATGCACGCTCATGACGGGCCGCAGGTCGATCATCGGACGTGTGACCGGCGACGGATGCAGACCGTAAAGCCCCACGCCCAAGCGCACCATGTCGAAGTGGACGTCGGGGAAGCGCACGGCCGCGGCCGTGTTGGCCGCATGCACGATGCCCGGATCGATGCCCGCCACGTTGAGCGCGCTCACCGCCTCGATGAAGCGCTTCACCTGTATCTGGAAATCCAGCGTCTCGGTGGAATCGGCGGTTGCGAAGTGCGTGAACGTCCCCACCAGATCAAGCGCCCGGTGGAAGCTCACCTGCCCCATGAACTCCACCACTTCGTCGTGGCGCACGCCGATGCGGTTCATGCCCGTGTTCACTGCCAGATGATACGGCGCCCGCATGCCGTAGGCGTCGGCGGTCTCGGCGTACTGGATGGCGAAATCGGGCGTGTAGACGCTCGGCATCACCTTGTAGGCGAGCAGCAGCGGGATAGCCGCCTGCGGAGGTTGCGAAAGCACCAGAATAGGAGCGTTCACCAGGGCCTCGCGCAGCTCGATGGCCTCGTCCACCGTGGCCACGCCCAGGTAGTCGGCACCGGAGTTGAGCGCGGTCTTGGCAACGCGCACCGCCCCGTGGCCGTACGCGTCGGCCTTGACCACGGCCATGAGCCGCACCCCGGCGCTCAGGCGCTGCTTGACGGCGGTCACGTTGTGGCGGACGGCGTTGAGGTCCACTTCCGTCCATGCCCAACGCCTATCGAGGGCCGGGATGAGCCGCAGCTTGTCGGGGTCGAACTGAGCCGGACCGCCCTCGTCGGGCCGCGCATGGTCGCGCGCGTACTGAAACGCCGCTTCGGCGCCGTCGCCAAACGCCGCCGAAGCGGCCTCGTAAGCGCTTGGAGCGGCCGAAGCCGCCGTGCGCGGCCTTGCGCCGAACGCGCCCGGGCCGTCCGTCAGCGGCGAGCGCCCGCCCATCGCGTCGTGCGCGGAAACGAAGCCTTCGGGCTTGCGCCGCGAGAAGCCGGTGAACCCGTTGGGAAGCTCTTGATCGGTCATGCTGCATGCCTTTCCTGTTTGAACGCGCACCAGTATAGCACTCGCGCGCGCCCGCATCGCCGCCGCGCGCGACTCACCCCTCAAGATCGTGCAGCATGTCCAGCAGCTCCTGACGCTTGTGGATGTTGAGCTTGGTGTAGATGTGCTTGGCGTGCGTTCGCACGGTGTTCTCGCTGATGACCAGGCGATCCGCTATGGTGGCCATGCTGTTGCCCCGCGCGATGAGCTCCATGACCTCCGCCTCGCGCACCGACAGACCGAAGCGCTCCTGCAAAAGCAGGCACTGCTTGGACGTGCGGTCGCGGATGACGCCGGCGTCCTCGGAGGCGGAGGGCCGGTTCCGCCTGCGCTTGCGCGCGGCCTCGCCCGCCTGCGCGTCGCCGCCCGTTGCAAGCGCGGGGAACTCGATGGGCTCGGCGACGACGGTCCCTTTGGACGCGACCGGTTTGAATAGAGTGCCCGTGGCCGCGAGCAGCGTGAGCCCCAGCACGTAGCTGGACGCCATGGCAACGAAGAACAGCCACTCGCGCCCGTCCACGGACACGAAATCGCTCACCCATCCCATAAGAAACCCCACGCTCTGCATGATGTAGGCCACCCCGCCGAAAAACCCGTAAATGAACACGGGGTTGATGCCGCGATCGCGCGACACCTGGGCGCACTGCATCATCATGAGCATCTGCACAAGGGAGAACGCCGAATACGTGAGGCCGGCGAACAGGTTGAGGTAGACCGGGCCCAGGTAGGGAAGCAGCAAAAAACCCGTGACGATGAGCGGATACGCCACGCGGAACACCGGCGTCAGCCCAAAGCGGAAGCTCATGCGGCGCCACAGCACCAAAAGCGCCGCCGCCGACACGAGCGACCCCAGCATGGACGCGCTGTTCACCACCGCGCCTATCTCCTCGTGCAGAAGCGCGATGCCGCGGATGACGCCGCTGGCGAACGCGAGCGACCCCACGCACAGCGCGCTGCGCCAGTAGTCGGCGACCGCCTGGCGGTACACGCGCGGATGCTGGCGGGGAACGTCTTCGAACATGGGCTGGTCCACCTGCATCTCGCGCACCGAGAGCGCCACGCATAAACCGCACAACGGCACGAACACAAGCGGAACGAGAAACGCCGTGAGCGCGATGGGCACCAGGTACAGCGCGAAGTAGACGAACGGCGCGATGGCCGTGCCCAGGATGAGCCGCAGGTTGCCCTGTTCGGCGGGCAGAGACGCGAAGTAGCGCTGCCACAGCATGAACATCCCCGCGCACCCGATGCCCAGAAGCACCCCGCCCATCGCCACCAGCGCGAGCGCCGCCGCCTGCGCGTACATGGCCGCGATGAGGCACGCCGATCCGCCGAACACGAGCAGCGCGCTCAGCGACACGAGCATGCGCCGGGCCCCGTGCGGAAAGTAGTACGCCCCCAGCATGCTGGCCACGAACGCCCCGCCGAACGCGAGCGCCTGCGCCAAGAAGAACGTGAGCGTGACCTCCACCGTCTGGAACTCCAACGGCAAAAACGGGAAGACGCCGCCCCAAATGGACGTGGCGTTCACCGTGAGGAAGCACGCGTAACCCCAACTGGACACGTGCGCGCGCAGCGTCGCCTGCGCCATCTCGCCTTCACCCCCTCCGCCGTCATGCTGGGTGCATGGTAGCATACGCGCTGCGGCCAACCGCGCGGCTTTTTCGCGAAGGTGAAAGCGCGACCAGGGGTTTTATGCTTAAATCACATGCACGGTGTGATTCGCCCGCAAGGCGCTTCCGGTAGTTTTTTACGCGGCGAGAGAACCCGATGACAGAGGAGGGACCCATGACCGCACATGAATCCGCGTTGTCGCGCCGCACGTTCGTCAAGGGATCGCTGGCAGGGTTGGCGATGGCCGGAGCGTCGAACGCCGCGCTCTACGGCTGCGCGCCGCAGGGCCAGCAAGCCGCGACGGACGCCGCCGGCGAGTCGGCGGCCGACCAGATCGCCTGGAGCCAGTGCAACGTCAACTGCGGCGGCAACTGTATCTTCCAATGGCACAGCCGCGACGGCAAGATCGTCTACATGGAAACCGACAACACTGGTGACGATGATCTGCAGGCCCGCGCGTGCCTGCGCGGGCGCTCCATGCGCCGCTGGATCAACCACCCTGACCGCCTGACGAAGCCCATGAAGCGCGTGGGCAAGCGCGGCGAGGGCAAGTTCGAGGAGATCAGCTGGGACGAGGCCATCGACACCATCGCCGACCAGCTCAAGTACACCATCGACACCTACGGCAACGAGGCCATCTACATCATCTACGCCACCGGCATGTACTCGTGCACGGGCAAACAGCCGGGATTTCGCCTTCTGAGCCTCTTGGGCGGCTTCGTGAACCAGGGCTACGACTACTCCACGCACATGCTGCAGGCCATCATGCCGTTCATGTACGGCAGCGCGGCCAACCTCGACGACGACGGCAACCACGTCACGCTCGGCAAGCCCGCCACGGCGTTCAGCCCCTACGACGCCACGAACGCCTCATCGTTCTCCGAGGCCGAACGCGCCTCTGACCTGGTGGTCATGTTCGGCAACAGCCCGGCGGAAACCCGCATGGGCGGCGCGAACGCTGTGTGGGACTTCGCGAAGGTGCGCGAGGCTGTGCAGGGGCGCGGCGGACGCATCATCAACATCGACTACCGCTTGAACGAGTCCGCCTCCGGCCACCCCGACGAGTGGCTGCCCATCCGCACGGGCACCGACGCGGCGCTCTGCTCGGCCATCGCGCACGAATGGATAGCCAACGGCCAGGTGGACAAGGAGTTTTTGGACGCCTACTGCGTGGGTTACGACGAAGACACCATGCCCGAATCTGCCAAGGGCCAGAACAAGTCCTACAAGGACTACATCATGGGCACCGGCTACGACATGGTGGAGAAGACGCCCGAGTGGGCCGCCCCCATCACGCAGATTCCGGCCGAGACCATCCGCTCGCTGGCGGCCGAGATAGCCGCCGCCGAGGCGCCGTTCATCTGCCAGGGCTGGGGTCCGCAGCGCCACACCAACGGCGAGGACACCACGCGCGCCATCTGCATGCTGCCCATCCTCATTGGCAAGATCGGCCTGCCCGGCACCAACACCGGTCAGCGCGAGGCCGAGCCGCCCACCTACCTGGTTGGCAGCCTGCCATTCGAAAATCCCGTCAAGACCACCATCCCCGTGTATCAGTGGGCCAACGCCGTGGACCACGGCCACGAGATGACCGCCACCAACGCCGGCATCATCGGTGCGGACAAACTCTCAAGCGACATCAAGTTCATCTGGAACTACGCGGGCAACTGCCTGACGAACCAACACGGCGACATCAACGCCACCCACGATCTGCTGGCCGACGAGAGCAAGTGCGAGTTCATTTTGGTGTGGGACACCGTGATGACCGATTCGGCCAAGTACGCCGACATCCTGCTGCCCGACGCCATGCGCTCCGAGCAGCTGAACATGCAAACCCAGGGCTATTCGGAGTACTACACCGCCGTCGTGGTGGGCGGACCGGCGCAGGAGCCGCCGGGCGAATGCCGCACCAGCTACGATGTGTGCGCCGAGATCGCCGACCGCTTCGGCATGAAGGACGCCTTCACCGAGGGCAAGACGCAGGAGGAGTGGATTCGGGAACTCTACGAGGCCGGCGCCGAAGCCGACGGCGACATGCCCACCTGGGACGAGATCCGCGCGCAGGGCGTGTACAAACGCGCGCTTGAGCCGGCCATCGGCCTGGAGGCGTTTCGCGCCGATCCCGAGAACAACCCGCTGGCCACGCCGTCGGGCAAGATAGAGATCTACTCCGAGAGCTTGGCCGAGATAGCCGCCACCTGGGAGCTTGCGGAAGACGAGGTCATCAATCCCATCCCCGTGTTCACGCCGGGCTTCCAGGGATACGGCTCCGTGACCGAGGAGTACCCGCTGTACTGCGCGGGCTTCCACCACAAAAGCCGCACGCATTCCTCGTTCGGTTTCATCGAGGAGCTTGAGCAGGTGGCGCGCCATCAGCTGTGGATGAATCCGCTGGACGCCGAGCCGCGCGGCATCGCCGACGGCGACACGGTGGCCGTCAAAAGCCCTGCCGGCGAAGTGCGCATTGAAGCGAAGGTGACGCCGCGCATCATCCCCGGCACCATCGGCATCCCGCAGGGCGCGTGGCACAACGCCGACATGGACGGCGACCGCGTGGACACCGGCGCGTGCGTGAACACGCTCACCACGTACAAGCCCACGCCGTACGCGAAGGGCAACGGCCCCGCGCACTCCATCATCGCCCAGGTCACGAAGGCTTAAGGGGGAAACGACATGACCCAGTACGGATTTTTCTTCGACAGCACGCGCTGCACGGGTTGCCGCACCTGCGAGATGGCGTGCAAGGACTACAAGGACCTGCCGCAGACCGTCGCCTACCGCCGCGTCTACGACTACGAGGGCGGCACCTGGACCGACGCCGGGAACGGCATCTACACAAGCGACGCATTCGCCTACCACGTGTCGCTGGGCTGCCAGCACTGCACCATGCCCGCCTGCATGGCTAAATGCCCCCAGGGCGCCATCTCCAAGGACGCCGACACGGGCCTGGTGCTCATCGACGACGAGAAGTGCACGGGCGTGGGCGCCTGCGTGGAGACGTGCCCCTACAACGTGCCCGTTCTTGACAAGGAGAAGGGCCGGGGCGTGAAGTGCGACGGCTGCGCCGACCGCGTGGCCGAAGGGCTGCAACCCGTCTGCGTGGAAGCGTGCCCCTTGCGCGCGCTGGAGTTCGGCGACATCGAGGAGCTGCGGGCAGCGCATCCGGACACCGTGGCCGGCATCGCGCCCATGCCTTCGCCGGATGAGACGACGCCCTCCATCGCCATCCTGCCCTGCCCCGCCGCGAAGGAGCCCGGCGACACCGCCGGAGCCATCGCCAACGGCAAAGAGGTGACGGGGGTGCCCGCGGCCTAGAGCGCGCAGCTCAGGCCGCAGCCTAGAGCGCACCGAGCGCTCCTCCCCTTGGCGCCAAGAAGGGGCATGAGGAACGGGCGGCTCCCAACACTAACCGGACGCTTCGGAGAGCCGCCCGCCAAGCCCCGCCCCTTGAGGGCGGGGCGCCCCGGATGCGCTACAATCTCCCTGCTGCCAACCACGAAAGCGACACCATGCCCCGAGGCTTTTTCTTCGACAACGCACGCTGCACCGGATGCCGGACCTGCGTCCTTGCCTGCAAGGACTACCGCGACCACGGCGCCGACAGCGCGTTTCGCATGGTGATCGACTACGAAGGGGGCTCGTGGTCGCAGCCGGACGAAACGGGAGCCGTCGCGTCGTCCGGTGTGTTCGCCTACCACATCTCGCTTGCCTGCAACCACTGCAACAGCCCCGTGTGCACGCAGGTGTGCCCCACCGGAGCCATGCACAAAGACGAGCTGGACCTGGTATGGCCCGACGCAGACAAATGCATCGGATGCGGCTACTGCACCATGGCCTGCCCCTATCATGCCCCGCGCATCGACGCGCACCTCAAATGCTCCGCCAAGTGCGACGGCTGCCGCGACCGCGTGGCCCGCGACCTGCGGCCCGTCTGCGTGGAGGCGTGCCCGTTGCGTGCGTTGGAGTTCGGCGCGTCCTTCGAGCTGCAGAAGCGCCATCCGGACGCCGTGCGCTCCATCATGCCGCTGCCGAACGAAAGCGCCACCAACCCCAATCTCTACATCCTGCCTTCCCCTGCCGCGCTGCGGGCGGCACAAGGCGGCGGAAGCATTGCAAACCGCGAGGAGCTCAACCTATGACCAGCGGATTCGATGCGTTTTCCCTTGCGATATTCACCTCGCTCGCACCAGCGGGCGCCGTGGCGTTCGTCACGCTCGCCTTCGCACGGCTCGGCGTTGCCAACCGCGAGGCCGCCGTGCGGCTCGACCGCATGCTGGCGCTGCCGTTCTCCGTCGTGCTCGTCGGGTTCATCGCTTCGGCCACGCACCTCGGCACGCCGGCCAACGCACTGCACGTGTTCACCGGCATCGGACGCTCCCCGCTTTCCAACGAAGTGCTGGCCGCCGTGGCGTTTCTGTTCTTGGCCGGATCGTACTGGATGGCGGCCTTCAAGGAGCGCTTCCCCGACTCTTTGGCCAGGCCGTGGCTTCTGCTCGGCATTGCGGCGGCCTGCGCGCTGGTGATTTGCACGTCGATGGCCTACGCCGTGCGCACCGTTCCCACCTGGGACACCGCGTTCACGCCGACGAACCTGGCGCTGGGAGCGTTGTTGGCGGGCCCCGTGCTTGGGCTGCTGTTCTTGGAAGCGGCGCGCGCCCGTCCGCGGGCGCTGGAGATGGCGCTTGCGGGCATTGCGTGCGTTGCGCTGGCCGCAGGCTGCGCGGTGCTGGCGGCGCATGCGGAAAGCCTGGGGGGCATCGCGAACAACGAGGTTGCGGCCACGTCGCTTGCACCGCACTACGGAGCGGCCGTTGTCGCGCACCTCGTGCTGGGCGCGCTCGGCGTGGCGGCCGCCGCTTGGTCGGTGCGGCGCGGCCAACCCGAGCGCTTGACGCTCATCCTGCGCATAGCCGCAGCCGCCCTGACGCTTTCCGCCGTGTTCGTCACACGCATCGGCTTCTACCACCTCCACATGACCGTAGGGTTTTGAGCAGCGGGGACGCACGCGGGTTGCCGCGCGCTTGCGCGGCGGCATCCTGATCGCACAGCGGCATCCCGCCCTCGCGGCGACATCACGCGCGCTCGCAACGGCATCCCGCGTGACTGCGCGGCGCCATCCTGATCGCGCAATGGCATCCCGCTCCTGCAGCGGCATTCCGCTCTCGCGGCGGCATCACGCGCACTAGCAGCGGCATCCCAGTCGTGCAGCGGAATCCCTCGCCCTCTGCCAAACCAGCGTTGGCACGGACCCCGCCGAAGGCGGCGCGGCGAGGGATGACCTGGCCCGCGTTGGCGGCGGCTCGCGCGACAGGCCGGCCCGCCGCACCGCCGGCGGCGAAGGGGCAGTCGCAAGTTGGTCACAAACCGCGCCCTGTGGCACGCGCGGGGCCGGTTTCGCGCCCTCCGCGCCCCTCGCGCCCGGAGAATCCCCAGGTCGCGGAAATCGCGCGGTCCACCGGCGTGCCGGATCGGCCGCCTCGCGTGCCACAGGGCGCGGTTTGTGACCAACTTGCGGGAGGCGGCCGCCCCGAACAAGCTCGCGCGCCCAGCCCCCCCCCCGCAACCGCCTAATGCCCGCCGCCGGCCATCATCTTGACGGCGTGCGGGAGCGCGGCCACGATGCCATCCCAGTTCTCACGCGCGGCCTTCTCGCTGCCGGGCAGGTTGATCACCAGATGGCGGCCCCGCTGCATGCACAGCGCACGCGAGAGCATGGCGTAGGGCGTGATGGCCAGCGAGTGCGCGCGCATGGCCTCGGCGATGCCGGGCACGTTGCGGTCGCACACGTCCATCGTTGCCTCGGGCGTCACGTCGCGCAGGGAAAGCCCGCTGCCACCGCAGGTCAGCACCACGTCCACGTCAGCCTCATCGCATGCGCGCACAATGGCCTCCGCAATGAGCGGCCGCTCGTCGGGCACCACCACATGGCTTTCGCACTTCCAACCCCTCTCGGCGATGAGCGCCTCAAGCGCCGCGCCCGCCGTGTCCTCTTTCATGCCGCGCGTATCGGAGCACGTGACTATGGCGAAGGTGATGAGGTTCTCGGACATACAACCCTCCTACAGAACGGTTTCTTCGGACACGTCGAGCAGCACGCACTCCACCACGGACCCCGCCGTGCGCGATTCCAGGCCCTCCGGCAAGATGACCATGCAGTTGCTGCGCTGGATGGGGCCGAACAGCCCCGAGCTTTGGTTCTTCGCCGGCGTCACCACGTAAGCGCCGTCCCCGTCTTTGGCAAGCGTCGAGCGCAGGAAGATGCGCCGGGGGTCTTTCTTCTTCGCATCGGTTGCAAGGCGCGCCTTCACGACGGGCCGCTCGAAGCGCGAGAAGCCCTGCATCTTGCGCAGCGCCGGGCGGATGATCATCTCGAATCCCACGTAGGCCGCCGCCGGGTTGCCGGGCAAGCCGAACACAGGCGTGCCGTCCACCAGGCCGAACGTCTGAGCTTTGCCCGGACGCATGTTCACCGTGGTCATGAGCAGCTGCCCCAACTCCTCCACCACCGGCTTGATGAAGTCGAAGTCGCCGTTGGACGCGCCGCCGCTCGTCACCACGAAGTCGTACGACGCCGCCGCATCGCGCACGGCGGCGGCAAGCGCCTCATGCGTGTCCTCCACGATGGGCAGGATAGCGGGCACCGCGCCCGCCGCCTGCGCGCAGGCGGCCAGCGCATAGCTGTTGGAGTTGCGGATCTTGCCGGGGGCGGGCACTTCAGTTGGCTCCACCAGCTCCGACCCTATGGCGATCACCGCCACGTGCGGACGGCGGTACGTGGGCACCTCCGTGACGCCGCAGCTGGCAAGAAACCCCACGCCGGCCGTGCCGATCACCTCGCCGCGCCCGACCACCACCTCGCCCGCGCGCGCCTCCTCGCCCGCCTCGCGCACGTTCGCACGCTCGCCGGCGGGTGCGCGAAACGCCACGCGGCTGCCGGGCTTGCCGTCGCCGGCCACCACGTCCACGATCTCGTACTTCACCACGGCGTCCGCGTCGGCGGGCAGCGGCGCGCCCGTCATGATGCGCACGCACTGGCCGGCGCCGATGACGCCCTCGAACACGTCGCCCGCCGCCACCTCGGCGATGACGTCCAGCTCCACGGGGGACTCCGGCGACGCCTCGGCCAGCTCGGACGCGCGCACCGCGAACCCGTCCATGGCCGAATGGGCGAACGGGGCGATGTCGATGTCGCTTGCCAGATCGGCTGCGGCCACACGGCCCACGGCCTCCAGCACGGGCACCGTCTCCACCGGCAACGGACCCACGTGCGACAGCACGAGCGCGCGCGCCTCCTCGAGCGAGATCATCTCCGACATAGCCTCCCCTTCCTATCGCGCCCAACACGCCCATACAACCGGAATATGCACCGTCAAGCATTATACCCCCACCAGAATGAAACCACGCAACTTCCTCTCCCCTGACCCCGGGAGAGTCTCCGCATGGGACGCGCATAGCCTGCCGCTGCCGTCAAAACCGTCTTGGCAATTGCTTGGCCGCTTCGCCGCAATCCCGCCAAATTCCATGGCGGGAAGTTCGACCTCGGCGCAGAGCAACTCGCGAATGAACCCTGCACGCAAAGGGGCAGATAGGGGATGCTTCGCTCTCGCACGATATTTGCACGGCTGAATGTCAGCGCAAGTGCAAGCTGCGAGGCCGTGTCGCGACATTCAACCGTTGTTAGCAGAGGACTGGGCAAACGGTAAAATATGATGGAATTCTCGAATCCATTACCGTTTGGCTAAAGCGCCGGGGCTTTTTGGCGTTTAGCGTTTCCCCAGGCGCGAAGACGCTGGCGTCCGCTGTTAAACCGCCGTTAGAACGAACCGGCGTTTGCCGGATCTCGGGCCGGACCTTCCCTGGCCGGGCGCCGGGCAAGGCCCTCCCCGCCTGACGGGTGGGGTTTTGCCCGGCGAGCCGGCCTGGCCTCTGTCAATCCTGTTTTAACAGAGAGACCGGCCCGAAGTGGCACGGATCGCGTCTT
>DXCU01000050.1 GCA_019115845.1 Candidatus Rubneribacter avistercoris
GACTCCATGCAGATCTACCGGGGCATGGACATCGGCACCGGCAAGCTTCCCGTCGATGAGCGCAAAGTGCCCCATCACGGGTTCGACCTGGTCGATCCCGGCGAGCCGTTTTCGGCGGCTTTGTTCCAGGCGTTTGCGAGGGAGCGGTTTCGCGAGATAGACGCGCGCGGGGCGCGCTGCATCCTGTGCGGAGGGACCGGCTTCTACGTGCGCGCCGCCATCGACGGCTACGAGTTTCCCAAAGGCGACCAGGTTGGCAACCCGGTGCGGGAGCGCTACGAGCGTCTCGCCAAGGACGAGGGCGTCGAAGCGCTCTGGCGCCTGCTTGACGCGCGCGACCCGGCGAGCGCGGCCCTCATCCCGCCAGCCGACGTGAAGCGCGTGATCCGCGCGTTCGAGCTGTTGGAGGACGGGGGGTCCTACGCCGCGCAGCGCGCACGGCTTGCGTCGATCCCCCAGGCGGTCCCCGCAGCGTTCGTGGGGCTGGCGGTTGATCCCGACGTGCTGCGGGCGCGCATCGACGCGCGAGTGGACGCCATGGTGGAGGCCGGATTGGTGGGGGAGGTGCGGGGGCTGCTTGCGCAGGGTTTCCGAGAGGGGGTCACCGCGCCGCAGGCCATCGGCTACAAGGAGATCGCGGACGCGATCGAGGGGCGATCGACGCTCGCTGAGGCCGTCGATCGCGTCAAGGTGGCCACGCGGCGCTACGCGAAGAGGCAGCGCACCTGGTTTCGCAAGGATAGGCGCATCCGGTGGGTGGATGCGAACGACGGCGACGTGGAGGCGCTTGTCGAGCGAGCCCTGGATGCGCTCGGAGAACCTGCGCGATGCTGATTGCGCACGCGCTTTACGGGAAAGGATCGCCTTATGTCCGAATTTGAATCCGCCATCTCGCGCGGCGCGGCCGCTTTGTCCGAGCAGCGCAGGGAGCGCGCGGTGCTCGTGGGCGTCGAACGTCCGGGGGCGAAATGGCCGCTCGCTTCCTCCTTGGCCGAGCTTGAGCGCTTGGCGGACACCGCCGGTGCCGACGTGGTGGCGACAACGTCCCAGCGGCTTGAGGCGCCCAACCCCAAAACCTTCATCGGAACCGGCAAGGCGGAGGAGGTGGCCGAGCTTGCGCGCGCTCACGCCGCCGACCTCGTGGTGTTCGACGACGAGCTCACCCCGTCGCAGCAGGCGAACCTCGAGAAGACGGTGGGCAAGGACGTGAAGGTCATCGACCGCACGGCGCTCATCCTGGACATCTTCGCGCTGCACGCCACCAGTCGCGAGGGGCGGCTGCAGGTGCGGCTCGCCCAAAACGAGTACCTGCTGCCGCGCTTGCGCGGCATGTGGGCGCACCTTGCCTCCAACCGCATGGGCGGCGGCGTGGGGTCGCGCTTCGGCGAAGGTGAGAGCCAGCTGGAGGTGGACCGTCGCATGGTGCGCAAGCGCATCACGTCCATCAAGCGCGAGCTCAAGCACCTGGCTGAGGTGCGCGCCGTGCAGCGCGAGAGTCGCTACGAAAGCGGCATGTTCAAAGTGGCGCTGGCCGGCTACACGAACGCCGGCAAGTCGAGCCTGCTCAATCGTCTGACCGGGGCCGACGTCCTGGCCTACGATAAGCTGTTCGCCACGCTCGACTCCACCACGCGCAGGTTCGAGCTGCCCGAAGGACGCGAGATAACCATAACCGATACGGTCGGTTTCATCCAGAAGCTGCCCACCACGCTTGTGGAGGCGTTCAAGTCCACGCTCGACGAGATCACAGGTGCCGATCTTGTGCTGCACGTGGTGGATGCGTCGTCTGAGGAGCGCGAAGCCCAGATAGCCGCTGTCGAGGACGTGCTCGAGCAGATTGGTGCCCAGGACCTGCGCCGCGTGCTCGTGTTCAACAAATGCGATCTGGTCAGCGCCGAGGATGCGGGCGCCATCGAGTCGCGTCATGCTCAGGCGCAAATCGTGTCGGCGGCCACAGGGGAGGGCATAGAGGCTCTCGTCGATCACATCGCGCGCATCGCCTCGGCGCACGACGAGCGCCTCGAGGTTCTTGTTCCGTACGAGCGCGGCGACCTTGTGTCGGTGGCGCACGAGCGCTGCCGTATCCTATCCGAGGCACACGAAGAGGGCGGGACGCGTATCACCATGCTGGCTTCGCCCTCCTACGCCGGGATGTTCCGTCGGTTTGCAGTTGGGGGCGAATAGGCGAAACGCTCTTCCCTGCGCGCCGCCCTCCGCTTTGCCTCGATGGCGGAGGGCGGCGCTGCGCTTCAGGCGCCTCCGTCCCGTATGGGTGCGCGGATCGCGAGCGCCTAAAGGGCGGGCGCGCAGACCCTACAGGCGGCGAAACACCGCCACCACCTTGCCCGCGATGGAGCAATCGGTTGTGATGATGGGATCCATGGAGGAGTTCTCGGGCTGCAGGCGGATGTGGTCGCTTTCCTTGTAGAAGCGCTTGACCGTGGCGCCGTCGTCGATAATGGCCACCACGATGTCGCCGTTGTTGGCGACAGGCTGCTCCTTGACCACGACGTAGTCGCCGTCGTTGATGCCCGCCTCTATCATGCTCTCACCGCGCACCGACAGCAGGAAAGAGGGGGAGTCGCCCACGATGTCGGTAGGAAGCGACAGCGTGTCGGTGATGTTCTCCTCGGCCAGGATGGGAGTGCCAGCGGCAACGTTGCCGACGAGCGGAACGTTCACGATCTTGCCGAAGCTGGGCTGCACGATGTTCGACGCCGCAGAGGCGTCCTCGAGCGGATAGGTGAGGGCGATGGAGCGCGACTTGAGCGGGTCGCGCTTGATGAGGCCCTTCTCCTCAAGGGCTTTGAGGTGGACGTGCACAGTGGAGGGGGAGGAGAGCCCCAGGCTTTGGCAGACCTCGCGCACCGTCGGGCCGTACCCTTTCTCCCGGATGCACTCTTCGATGCAGTCGAGCACGGCTCGCTGGCGTTTCGTCACTTTTCCCGTCATGGCCCTTCCTTTCCTCGGGTCGTACATATGTTCAATTTTTCTATTGACATGAACCTATGTTCGCTCTATTATATACGCGAACATAGGTTCTACGCAAGGCCAAGGAGGCAAAAAATGAGGAATTTCGATCTGCGGTGCCCTGTGGACGGCACGTCGGCGCTGGATCCGGGGCTTACGCACGGGCTCGCTCCGAAGGGGATCGTCATCGATTTCCCCACGAACGCCTGCGGGCGAAAGAGGCTTGAGGGCGCCGCGACGCCGACGTCTGGGAGGCGTCTGTCGAGCGAAACCCTCCAGAGCCTGGCTTATGGCACCGCGCGCGGCAAGGCTTTCGACCGTGTTCCCGTCAGCCAAGCCGTTGTGACTGGCTTCGCGTTTGTTGCCCTGGCGATGGCGAGCGCAGTCTTCGGGCTGTAGGCGGCGGCGTCAAGGCGCGTGTCGGTGGGTTTTTCTTGCAGGGAAGCGGCATTTCGATTGAGGCACTATATCTGGTATGTTAGGCTTGGCCTACGTCAACCGAAGGAGCTGTCCTCTATGCGTTGCCCTGCTTGCGGAAACACCGAATCCAAGGTGGTCGATTCCCGCCCGTCGGAAGACGGTACGGCCATCCGCCGCCGACGCGAGTGCCTGGATTGCGGCCGGCGCTTCACCACGTACGAGCGTTTGGGGGACAACCCCTTGCTCGTGACCAAAGCGGATGGATCATCTGAGGCGTATGATCGTCAAAAGCTCATGCGCGGCCTGCTGATGGCCTGTGCGAAGCGGCCCATATCACCCGATCAGATCGCTTCGCTCATCGACAGCATAGAAACCGAGCTGCGCAACGCTTCGAAAAGCGAGATCCGCTCGAAGGAGCTGGGGGACATGGCGCTGGTGCGCCTGGCGAAGCTCGACGACGTCGCCTATGTGAGGTTCGCCAGCGTCTACAAGGATTTCCAAAACGTGGAGGAGTTCGCCTCCGCGCTCGAGGGGTTGCGCTGACATGGATGAGATCAAGATACCTGCGGTTCGAACGGATAACGGCCTGCCCATGCCCTCCTACGCTTACGAGGGCGACGCGGGGATCGATCTTCGGGCGACCGAGGACTGCGTGCTGGGGCCGCTTGAGAGGAAGCTCGTCCCATGCGGCGTTGCGGTGGCCATCCCTCCCGGCTACGCCGGACTCGTGCTGCCGCGCAGCGGGCTGGCCGCCAAGCATGGCGTGTCCTTGGTGAACGCCCCCGGCTTGATAGATTCCAACTACCGAGGCGAGATCAAGGCCATTCTCCTCAACACCGATCCCGACAACGCCTTCGAGGTGAGGCGGGGGGACCGCGTGGCGCAGCTTGTCGTGGTGAAGGTTCCCCGCATGACGCTTGAGGAGGTTGAGGATCTTTCTTCAACGGAGCGCGGTGCCGGTGGGTTTGGGAGCAGCGGTGTCAGCCTCTGAGCGAGGAGAGGCTTTCACGTTTCTCCCCTTTTGAAACGTATTGCATTAGAGTAACTCTAATTAGAGTTACTCTAATGCAATGATAGGAGAGTGGGCAATGCCTGACGAGAAGTCGACAGACGAAGGCGCCTGTGCGCCGGAGGGCGGCGCGTGGCTGGGCATCAAGGATGTTTCGGACATGACGGGTATCTCCGCGTTCACGATCCGCTATTACGACAAGTGCGGGTTCTTTCCGAATCTGGCGCGGGCCAAGCGCGGAGTCCGGCGTTTCTCGCGCGACGACGTGGAGCAGCTTCATCTCGTTGACGCTTTGAGGAAAAGCGGGCTGTCCATCGAGGGCATCCAGTACTTCGTGAGGCTTCAGAAGAGGGGTTCCGCCACGCGCGGCGAGCGCCTCTCCATCGTCAAGTCGCAGGAAACCGTTCTGGAGTACCATATCGCCGAATTGCAGGTGTGCTTGGACCGCCTCCGCTTTGCAGGCGCCAAGTTGGCCGAAAACGAAAGGCCTCGGGCATGAGAGGTTGTCAAAACGTCGTTTTCGACGACCTAGGAGTCGCGGAAGGGCAAAACAGGCCCTTAGAACGGCTCTCAGAGCCTCGTTTGTAAAACCCCAGTTCAAATGCATGATATTGAGCACCAGTGAAGGACATGAGATGACTGATCGCAAACAAGAGACGCCCGAGCCGCCTCCGGCTCCCGAAACGTGCCAATCCGGAGGCGGCGATCCGGGCGAACCCCGTCCGAACGGGCGGAACCTTGGAGAGGCCAAGTCCGCCCAGACGCTCGTTGCGCTTGCAAGCGTGTTCGGCCCGGTGTCGCTTTTCATAGGAGGCGTGTTTCTGTCGACGGCCGGCTTGATTTGCGCGATCATCGCGTACAGGAAGCTGGGCGCGCTTGCGAAGACCTCGGCCGAGACGCTTTCGGCCACAACGCGGCTGAAGCGGTCGAGCATCGTTGCCATGGCGGTGTGCGCCATAGCCGCCGTGCTCAACGCGGTGTCGGTTTACCTGCTGCTGCCCGAGCTCGTAGCGATGCTTGAAAGCGGCGACTACGCAACCCTGGCGAACCTCGGCGGCGCAGCGACGGGAGCCAGCTCGACATGGGGATGACGCCTCAAAGCGCCAATCGAAGCATTTTATTGATAACATATCTTATGTAAAGTCGAATTGAGGGACCGCTGATGCCCGAGAGCGGTCCTGCGCGCCCCCTTTCGGACTGACGCAAACCTTGCTTTCCGCGTTTTGCGAGCGAAGCGCATTGACGCTGTTTTTGCTCCGGACGCATCGCGCGCGACTCGATGCCTCTCTTGGTTAGAGTTACTCTAACCTTCCGTCGTCCTACGCATGGGCCGAGGCGTCTTTTACGATTCGATGGACAACTCCGCAAAAAAGCCGGCTTCGAAAAACCGGCCTTTTTGCGAAGAAGATATCTCGCTCCGAATTATTTATATGCGTCAATCTCGCTTTTCGTCCACTCGACCAACGCTGCCGACTCCTTGTCTTCCGTTGCTGCGTATTTCCCGGCAATCTTGCCAAAGACCAGCGCCTGGATAAGGCCATTGCCGCTCATATAGGCTGCTCCACCGCGCGAAGAGAACCCTTCGGTGCAACCACCTGCCGCGTAAAGACCTTTGATGATGCTTTTATCGGGGCGCAGCACATGGCCGGCAACATCGGTTGCCATACCGCCCTGCGTGTGACGAATCTCGCCGGTTATTTTCACCGCATAATAGGGACCATCGAAGTTTTCAGGAAGATGCGAGCGATTGAACTTGTCCTCGCCCTTCATTATGCCTTCCTGATACTCGTTGATCGTCTTCTCGAGCGTTGCCGCATCGGCCCCAATGGCAGCTGCGAGTTCGGCTGGGTTTTCCCCTTTCATGACGATGCCGGCTTCTTCCCAGCTGGCGTACTTGGCGCTCTTTTCTATTTGGGCATTGGTGAAGCAAAGGTAAGCAATATGGTCGGTTTGGGCGATCACGTGCGGAGAAAGCTCCGAATAGCCACCGTATTCGCTCATGAAGCGGTTGCCCTCCTGGTTCACGATAATGCCGCCATTGTTGGCAACGCCCTGCTCAAGGGTAGAGCCGTTGTCCACGCCATGAAACGCATGCCCCTGATACGCGCCCATGTTCTGAAGCTCGGCCCCAAGCTCTTCGGCCCAAAGGATACCCTCCCCTGTTGCTCCCGGCGCAACCATGGGAAACGCGTTCACCGCTTCGGGGCAGTATTGGGCAAGCATTTCAGGATTGTTCGCAAAACCGCTTGACGCCAAAACGGTGTTTTTGGCAAGCATGGCCTTGTTTTCCCCATATGCACCCACTACTGATTCATCCTCATCGTCAAGGACGAGGCCGAGAATCTCGCAGTCGAGCATTTGCGTGATGCTCGGCTGCGAAGCCATGCTGGCAACGAGGGCGTCCATTAGACCCTGGCCGCCGTTATCGGTCGTATGCATGCGATAAGCCGTCTGGCCATAGTACAAAGTTTCGTCAAGCGTCCAAACGGCTCCGTGAGCCTCGGTCCACTCCACGATGTCTTTCGACTGTTCGCAAACCGTGTACACCAAATCGGGACGGACGCTGTAATTGCTCGGACGCATGATGTCCATGGCGCAGGCCCCGATGCTGTCGCTTTTGCCTTTCTCCACCTGCTGCTTCGTGCCGACGGCCGGGATCTTGCCGCTTGAAAGCATGGTCGCTCCGCCCAGCACGCTCACCTTCTCGCAAAGGACGATCTGCACCCCCTGTTCGGCTGCGCTGAGCGCCGCGCAAACGCCCGCGCCGCCGCCACCGACCACCAGCACGTCGGTTTCAATCTGCTCCATGTCCGTGACTTCGTTCTTGAACTTGGCGTACTTGAAGGCGGAGGAATCCGGCGAGCCGGCGGAATTGGTTTCACCGCTTGATGGCGAGCATGCCGAAAGCGCTCCCGCCGAAGCGATTGCGGCCGAACCGAGCGCAAACCCCTTGAGCACGTCCCTGCGCGTAAGATTTCCCATAGTTTCCTCCTTTGCCCTTGGATGTGGAACGCTGAGCGCCCGCACCGTTCGTCCAGTGCCGCATGCCCAACCATCCACCTGTTCAGCTGCACATTACGGCCGACAAAGGACCATGAAAAGAAACTCTTTTGCCCGATCTCACGCCAACTTCGGTTTTACATCACGATATAACCCCATTTCACGTTGCTAACATACGAATAATTCCTATTAAACTAATAGAGTTTTAGCGTTGCGATCCCTTGGGATTTCCCTATACTTGACGTACGGAGGATAGTCGCGGAAGCATCTGCTAAGGTCAAGAAAGGTTTTCTTCCGCGAAATCAAGGAGGGCGCCTGATGGCAAAATTCCGCATGGACCCCGATAAGAAACGTTATTTCTGCACGCTCTGCCTAACGGGCAATATAGCCCAAGCGGCCGAAAAACTTCACCTTTCGCGGCAAGCGCTGTCAAAAAGTATGCGCACTCTGGAAAAAGAACTGCAAGCGCAGCTTTTCATCCGAGGCAGAAGGGGCGTCAAGTTGACCCCGGCAGGGCGCGTTCTTCTGCGCTATCTTCGCGAGGAGGACAGACTTTGGGATACCTGTCGGGCGGACATCCGCAAGGCGAGTAAAACGATGCCGGAGCGCATCCGCATCGGATTGCTGAGCATGTATGTCGGATACGATCAAAAACGCGCCTTCCTCTCGAGTTTCAAAGAGGATTCTCATATTGAAGTCGATGTGATAGATGGAGATCATGACGCTTTCTGGAACGCCATAGCGCAAAGGGAGATGGACTTCGCATTCACCATTCGGCCGCCGGCCGATTTCGAGCTTCCGGCTATCAAGCTCTGCGATGACACGCTCTCCGTTTTGCTTGGCGAGGACAATCCCCTCGCCCGGAAGAAACTGATTGATTTCAAGATTGATCTACGTGGCAAGACCATCATCCAGACAAGCCCCTATAAAGGAAGGCTTTACGAGAAAACGTTTCGCGATCACGGCATAAGGCAGGAGGCGCTTTTGCACGACAAGAACCTCATGCTTGCCAGGGTGTCGACGAGCGAGGACTTGTTTATCATTCAGACCCAATACGCCAAAGCTCTGGTCACCGACCATGTCTGCATTCGCCCGCTTGTCAACGCGCCAATCGAGATGGACTCGATGTTCGTGTTTCATCCCGATCTAAGCCAAACAGCGCGTACCGTCGCCAAGAAGCTCCTTTCCCCGTACGGCAAAGAGCTTGAGCTAGAGTCTCTTCTTTCACGAGGTTGAGCTTGAAGCAGCAGGTGGACTGACGCCGCATTGAGCACGGCGCAGCGAACGCCCCTTGTTCGGAAAGCGCCCCCGGCCGGCGCTCGGCTGCAGACCGGGGGGCGCCGCGCATCACTCGGACGGCGTGTAGAATTCAGCAAGCGCTTCAACCTGCGCTTCCGTCATGTTGTTGCACACAAGGGCCATCTCCTCGGAGACGATCAAGGCGGCTTCGGGAGATTCTGCCTTGTAGGTGAGCAGCCAATCGGTCAACGGATTCGGAGACGATTGATCGGCGCCGCGGAAAGGAACCATCTCGTGGCAGGAGAAGCAGTGCTCTTCGATGAGCGTCACAGGGTCCGTCCCATCGTACGTCGAACTGTCAGCGATCGCGAAGCTCTCCGGCGCCTCGACTGCGCGAACGCCCTCGCCGAGAGTTGTGGATCCGGAGTCTGCCCCTGCATCGACTTTCTGTCCGGATGGGCTGCATGCGGTGAAAGCGCCCATGCAGATGGCAAGGCCGACCAACGCGCAAACCGAACGTTTCTTGATCATTTCTTCGTTCTCCTTTCCAGATCGTCAGTCCCACGGCTCGGTTGCCGCCGCAGCTTGTCCAGCAATGCGCCCGAAGGCAAGGTTCTCCCCTATGTTCGCGCCGAACGTCGTGTAAAGGTGTCCATGGGTATGGGCGACGGTGCCGCATGCGAACAGATGAGGAATGGGTTCTCCGTTGGGATCGAGGATTTGCGCGTGACCGTTCTTCTCGGGACCTCCCGAGGTGCTGTACAAGGCGGGACTCAGCTTGATGGCGTAGTATGGAGCAGTGACTATGGGGGCCATGTCCTTGGCAGCACGTTGGAAGTCCTCGTCAACCCCCGTTTCGGCAAAGGCGTTGAACCGGCTGACCGTTGCCACGAGGTTCTCTTTCACAACCCTCGCGCCATCTTCGTCGTATGCGTTTATCTTGTCGGCGAGGTCCTCTATCGTGTCCGCCTTCAGGATGACCCCTTCTTCGATCTCGCGCGAGTTGTCCTCGCTCCAGCCCTCTGCCGCTCCGCCTATCTCGGGAGGAATGACGGTCAGGCCGTCCGATCCCATGACGAGCGGACCCGCCGTGCGCACGCTTTCGTCGAAGATCAGCCAGTTGGGGATGTCTATGTACCCGGTGTTGTCGGCCGCCTGCGTCCAATCGAGGTCGCCGTACTGCAGCCAGAACCGATGAGGGTTGCCCAAGGGCGTTTCCTGTATCCAGCGGTTGCCGATGGCGTTTGTCCACAGCCAGCTTTTCGCCTTCAAGGCCATGTCTATCCTGTTCGCCCAGGCAAGCGTGGAGGCGGACGTGACGAACGAGGGCCAGGTGCCGCATGCGAAGGTCATGTTGGACAAGGCGGCTCCGGCCTTCATGGCCATCTTCAGCCCGTCGCCTATGTTGTAGGGTGCCTCGCAGGAGACGTACCCGGAGTCAGGACGCATGAACCTCCTGATCAAATCAGGATTATGCGAGAACCCTCCCGAGGCGATGATAACGCCGCGCCGCGCTTTCAGGAAGATCTCCTTGTCGCCTTGCAGAGCCTTCACGCCCTTCACGAGGCGGGTCGTCCCGTCCTGCACCAAATCGATTCCGCGGGTTCCGAACATGATCTCCACGTTGTCCATCCTGTCGATGATGGAGTTCGTGAATTGATAGAGCATCAGGCCGCGACCTGCAACCTGGTTCCCGTCTATCGCGTCGGCGTGCGGCAGGTTCGGATAGTCCGCTCCGGCGAACGGATCGTTCCTCAAACCGCCGGGAGGGTTGCACAGCCCGTGGCCGCTGTTCGAAGGCGCCCAGGGTATGTTGTGGTTCGTCAGCCAATTGCGTGTTTGGCTAATGCCCTCGGCCCAAGCCTCGGCCAGCTCGTCTGACACGCATCCATGGCACGACACCTTCAGGTACTCCGCAGCGCCCGCCGGGTCGTCCGTCGAAAGGAAGTAGGCGCCGCTCATACGGGAGGTCCCGCCTCCTTCGATAGGGGCCGCCTCTATGACGATGACGTCCGCGCCGTCCTCTCCGGCGCATATCGCCGCGATCGCCCCTGCCCCGCCGTAACCGATCACCACAACATCTGTCTCGTGATCCCAGGCTGGGGTCTGGGCGTCGTCTGCGTAGGCCGGCTCCATCTTCCCCATGGCGGCGAGGCCGGCCGTGGCGACCGCACCGCCAGCCGCCATCTTGAGGAAGCTTCTCCGGGATCGCGGTTTTGCATGCGACATCCCGCAAGCAGTCTTCTTCATAAGCTCTTCTCCTCTCCTTTCGATGACGCTTGATATATAATCGGATACGCTTGAGAGGGGACTCAGCGCATCCGATGCTGCTTATTCAATGCGAAAAGCCTTTTCGCGAACAGAAACGAAACGGGTGGTTTTCGGAATGACCTATAACACGAAACGTGCCATTGACGTTGTTGGCGCAGATCGGGATGGGGGCAAGGGGGGATTGCCCGGATCTCCGTTACGCACGGCGGCCGATTTTCTCAAGTCGGGATCGTTTCGCTGGTACGAGTTCGGCTTTTGCTTTTGCTGGGCGTTTCAGCTCTCGTTCGCCCACTTTGGAATCATCCAAAACATCGTGCCCGCCCATTACGAGGCGGGCGTGCTTGCCGAACGCCTTTCGCTTCCCTTCGCCGTCCTCGCGCTCGCGCTGGCCGCCACCCGCCTCTCGCGTCCGGTCGGACTGAGGAAGGGTCCTTGGGTGGCCGGCTTCTTCCAGGCGCTTGCCATCGCGTGCATCTGCGCTTCTGCGCTGACCGGGGTCCATGGTGCGATCCTCGTCCCTGTTGCGGGACTTTTCGTGGGCGTCTCGTCGGGAATGTTCCTGTCCCTGTGGCATCGGTTTTTCGGGACGCAGGAGCGCGGAAGGGCCATCGTGATCATGGTCTCCTCCTGGCTTCTGGCGAACTGCATCGCAAAGGCCCTCCCCCTCCTTCCTCATCCTGCGGTGTTGGCGATCCTCGCTTTGATCCTTCCGCCGCTGTCGACGGGCACGCTTTTGAAGAGCGCGCGCCTCGACTCCTTCCAGGGTTCTTTCCCCGCGTTTCGCGAGGCGGCGCGCGACCTATGGAGGCCTTCCGTAAGCCTTATGCTCCTCGCGTTGTTCTGGCAGCTGTTCCTGTGGCTCTCGCACGCTGGAGAGAACGGCTCCGCCGGGGATCTCGATATCGCCCTCATTTTCGTTGCCGTCGCTTTCACCCTTGCCCTCTCTTGCTCCGATTCGTTTGGAGCGGGCAGGGTTTTCCAGGCGCTGGTGCCCGTTGTCGCAACGCTGCTCGTCGTGTTTCCCTTCGCGCCGGTCGGGCAGAGCGAGCTTTTCCGCAACGCTTTCTTCCTCTGCTTCGAGGTGCTGTGCTTTTCGCTGATGTGCCTCTGCGTTGAAACAAGCCAGGCCAAATCCTGGGAGCCGCAGTACGTGTTCTCGCTCGTGCTTCTGCCGGAGTATTTCGGCTTGGGCGCAGGCTATGCGGGAGGGATGCTTCTCGATGCGGTCAAGACGGGCATTCCCCTGCTTTCCATCGGGGCCAGCTTGGTGGGGATATACCTTCTCTGCATCACGGCCTTCTTGGTTCTTCGGGTTCGCGGTTCCGGAAGAAAGGGCGAGGCGAAAAAGGGATCCTCTCCCGAAAATGACGCCTCCCTGCCGTCTCTTCAGGCGATCGCGAAGGAAAAGCGTCTGACGCGTCGTGAAACCGAGGTGTTCATGTACCTTGCCAAAGGCTACAGCCTGCCCTCTATCGGGGAGGAGCTGTGCGTGTCGGTCAACACATTGAAGCGCCATACGTCCAACATCTATGCGAAAATGGAAATACACACCAGGCAGGAGCTCATCGCTTTGGTTCAAGAGGCTCTGAGATAAGGCGCCTGATCAAAGGCACACGGTTCCCAAGGAGGAAGCCTTCGATGGTTGTGAAGCGTGCGGTACCCTTTTTGCTGGCGGGAGCGTTGGCGCTCGCGGGCATTTTGCCGGCTACGGGCTGCGGGCCCAGCGCCGAGGAGACGATAACGGGCGAAGCGGTCGAGAGCTTGGAGGCCGTCAAAGCGCAGCGCCCCGAGCTCATGGACGCGCTGGGCGCCGATCCGGCCTTGGAGGGGCTTGGGGCGCTCGGCGTCGACGCGAGGGCTTTCCTCTCGTCTTACCTGGCAGGGTTCGACTACCGGATTGAGGATGTGTCCGCCGAGGGCGACGAGGCGACGGTCACCATCGTTTTGACCTGCAAGAGCATGAAGGCGTTCAACGAGGAGCTGGACCGGTTTGCGGAGGGCCTCGCCTCGGACGAATCGGTGCCGAACATGACCCAGGAGGAGCTGAACGGGCTGGTCGCTCAAGCGGCGATCGAGACGATGGAGGCGCTTTCGCCTGCAGAAACCGCCCCCATCGCATTGTCTTTCAAGCGCGAGGAGGGCCTGTGGAAGCCCGCTGCGGGCTCGGAGGCGGCCCTGACAGGCGCGCTCCTCGGCACCTGACGCCCCTCCCCTTCGCGGCGCCTTCGAGGATACCGTTCGGTAACCGACGTCCCCGATCCCTGGCGTCGTTTGGGCGCAGGCGGTATGCTGGCCTCGGCAGGCCCACGATGCGAAGGAGGAACCATGGGATACGCGATTTCCCTGCTGTGCTTCGCGGGCGTCGCGATGTGCATATCGCTCGTGCGGCGCCTTGTGTGAGACAAGGCGCCTTTCTTGAACAGGCGAAGGCCCGCCCCCGCAACTTCCGGGGGCGGGCCTTCTCTCTTCTGCTCCCCTTTTCGCCTCTAGGCGACGGGCGGAGTGCCCTCTGCGTTGCCGAAGATGGCGTCTATCTGGACTTTCGCATCCAGAGGCAGGGCGGACACGCCCACTGCCCGGCGCGCCGGCGTTCCCTCGGGGAAAAACGCCCGGTACGCCTCGTCGACGGCGTCGAGGTCGGCCAGATCGCGCAGGTAGATGTTCACCTTGACGGCGTCGGCCAGGCTGTGGCCGACGCTTTCGATGATGGCCTTGATGTTGGAGAGGCATTGCTCGGCCTGCTCGCGCGCCCCGTCGGCCACGATCTTGCCGGCCTTCGGATCGATGGGCAGCTGCGCGGTGATGTTGTTGTAATGCGAGAACGCCACGCTTTGCGAGGAGAGCGGGCACACGGGCGCGTCCGCGGCGTTGCTCGCCTCGATGATGAGGCCGTGACGGTCCTCCACGGCCTGCGGCGGCGTGCCGTCGCCGTGGGAGACCACGGCCTCCACCTGCACAAGCGCATGAAGCGGCAGGTCGGCCACCTGCACCACCGTGCGAGCGGGCAGGTACCCCACGGCGCGCGCGATGCCCGAATCGGGGAAGAAGCGCTTGTACACGCCGTTCACCGCGTCCATGTCGTTAAGGTCGCGCACGAACACGGTGGTTTTGACGATGTCGTCGAACGGCACGTCGATGCTCGTCAGGATGGCCTTGATGTTCCTCAGGCACTGCGCGGTCTGCTCCTCGATGCCGCCGGGCACGATCTGGCCGGTTGCCGGGTCGATGGGCAGCTGCGCGGTGATGTTGTTGTAGTGCGAGAACGCCACGCTTTGCGAAAAGAGCGCGCTCAGAGGCGCGTTCGGCGTGTTGTTGACGTATTTGACCAGATCACCGGCCTGGGGAGCGCCGGGAATGGTGCCCTCGCCGTTGCTGACGAGCGCTTCCATCTGCACGAGCGCGCCCAAGGGCAGGTCGGCCACCGCGACCGTCGTGCGCGCGGGGACGTAGGAGGCGAACAGCTCCCGGTACGCCTCGTCGACGGCGTCCATGTCCATGATGTCCTTGACGAACACCGTGAGGCGCACCACGTCGCCCAGCCCATGCCCGATGCTCTCGATCACGGCCTTGAGGTTCGCAAGGCACTGCGCGGCCTGTTCGCGCGCGCCGCCCGGCACGATCTGGCCGGTTGCCGGGTCGATGGGCAGCTGCGCGGAAAGGTTGTTGTAGTGGGAGAAAGCCACGGTGTGGGAGCACAGGGGGCATGCGGGTGCCGCATCCGTGTTCCGTGCAAGTACTGCGTTGTCGCCGCTCATGTGAATCCTCCTTTTCAGAGTGGTTCGCCTGCGGTGCCCGCGAGGGCTCGCCCGGCCCTTCCCCGCCATGGCGCCGCGTCACGCGGCGCCATGCGAGCGGCAGCATTATATCTGCGCATGGAGGACGTTTCGGGCGGGAATGCGGGCGCATTCCCGCCCGCAGGAGCGGTGCGAGGACGCCGCTTGCCGGAAAATATGGAAGGCAGGGGGCGACTATGCGGAAAAGGCACGCATTCGCCCGGTTTGATGCAGGGCGTCCTCGCCCGCCGCTCGCCGATTGACGGCAAGGCCAAACGGTCAGCGGTCGTTTCGCGCTCCCCTGCGGCGCCCGAATCGCTTCGAGGCCGCCAGCGTCAGCTTGACCGCGAGGCATCCTGTCGCAACGCCCAGAACGGCGCCCGCCAGAACGTCGCTGGGGTAATGGACGTAGAGGTACAGGCGCGAGAACGCGATGAGGCAGGCAAGCGTCACGGCGGCGACCTTAAGACCGGTGGCCAGGCGCGTTTTGTCGGGCAGGCAGCACAGCGCCGCTGCGGCGGCGAAGGACACCATGGAGTGGTTCGATGGGAACGAGCTTCCGAGCGGCGGGGGCACCAACAGGTGGGCGAACCCGTGCGCCAGGAAGGGTCTTTCGCGTCCGAACAGGGGCTTCAGCAAAAACGCGCCGATTGCGGCCGCAGCGACGACGGCCACGACGAGCGCGATGCCGAAGATGCGGCGTTTCGGCTGCGCGATGAGCGCCGCCGCCGCGGCAAGCCACACGACGGCGAGGTCCCCCAGGTGCGTGACGGCCACCATGAGCGCATCCATGAAAGGCGACCGCGCATGCGCCTGAAGGATGTCGAGGAGGGCCGCGTCCATGCCGCTACCCGTCGCGCCGTGCGTCGCCAAGCCAGGAGAGGAGCCCCGTGCAGCCGGCGAGCACGTCGTCGTAGGTCGCCTCGAAATCGCCCGTGTACCACGGGTCGGCCACGTCGCGATCCTCGCCGGCGAACTCCAGCAGCTTGCGGCAACGCCCTTCGGCCGCGCCTCCCAGCTGGCGGCGCATGTCGCGCATGTTCGCCTCGTCCATGCCCACGAACAAATCCCACTCCCCCGCGTCCGCACGGCGCAGCCGCCGGGCGCGCTTGCCGTCGCAGGGGATGCCGGCCGCTTCGAGCATGCGGCGCGTGCCGGGGTGCACGGGGTTTCCAATCTCGTCATCGTGCGTGGCCGCGGATGCGATGGAGAACGCGTCCGCCATCCCCCGCTTTCCCACGAGGTCCCTCATGACGAACTCGGCCATGGGAGAGCGGCAGATGTTGCCGTGGCACACGAACAGGATGCGAAGCGGCGCGCTCATCGGACGGCCCCCTTCTCTTTTCCGCCGTCGGCGTCGGGTTCGACCACCCGCTCGTAGATCTCGTAAAGCTCGGGCACGGCGCGCTTGATGCTGACGGGCTTGAACGTCCGCGCGTCCACGAGGCAGTGCGTGCTGCGGCCCGTGCAGCAAGGCTTCGCCGCGTCAAGATCCTGTCCCTGCTTGAACACTTCGTAGGCGTAAACGGTCCGCGTGGGGCGCGACGAGGCGACGCGGGTGCGCACCACCGCGATGTCGCCGTAGCGCAGAGGCTCGCCGTACTCCAGCGAAAGGTCCACCACCGGCGAAAGGTAGCCGGCCTCCTCCACGCGCCGGTAGGGAAAGCCCACCGCCTCCAAAAACGCGGTGCGCGCGTCCTCGAAGTACAGCGGGTAGTTCGCATGGTGGACGATGCCCATCATATCCGTTTCGGCATAGCGTATGGTGATTGGCGTGCAAACCCGCATAGCGCAAGCCCCGTCCTCTCTGATCGGCTACAATGACAGCATGCGCACCATCGTAGCGCATATGGCTAAGGGGCAGCGGACTTTCGCGGAATCACCGTTTAAACCCGGCGAGCGCCCGCGCGTTCGCCGAAAGCGCGTAGCATGACGCTGCGGCGAAGGGCTTCGCGCGGCAGGCCGCCGCCTCGCTTGGAGGCGTTTTGGAGAGCATGATCGCCGCATGGCACCAAGCCCGCGCCTTCTGCGCGCGGGGGCAGCGGAAGCGGCGCGGCGAGCAAGGGAAAGGAAGCGGAGGATGAGCGCAGAGGCGTGCGGTTCGATCAAGGGGTCGTCCGAGGGGAAGGGTCCCTCGTGCGGGCGGCTCACGGCGCGCATGGCCATGCAGCTGGCGGCGCCGCACACCTGGCCGGCGGCCATCCTGCCCGTCCTTGTGGCCGTGGCGGCCGCAGCCGTGACGAAGCCGCCCGTGTCGGTGACCATGGCATGCGTGCTCCTGGTCATCTGCGTGCTCATGCAGGCGGCCGTGAACACGTTCAACGACTACTACGATTACGTGAAGGGCGCCGACTCCGCCGACGACAACGTGGACCCGACCGACGCCGTGCTCGTGTACAACAACGTTGACCCGCGCTCGGCAAAGCGGTTGGCGGTGGGCTTTCTGGTGGCGGCGTTCGCGCTTGGAGGCTATGTGATCTGGGTTGCGGGATGGGTGCCGCTCGCCATCGGCGTTGTGGGGGCGGCGTTCACGGTGCTGTACTCGGCCGGCAAGACCCCGCTGTCGTATCTGCCCGTGGGCGAGGCGGTGAGCGGCCTTGTGATGGGCGGGCTTATACCGCTTGCCTGCTACCAGGCGCTCACCGGGACGCTCGATGCGCGGGCGCTTCTTTGGGCTGCGCCCACCATCGTGGGCGTGGGCCTCATCATGATGACCAACAACACCTGCGACGTCGAGAAGGATGTCGAGGCGGGGCGGCGCACGCTGCCCGTGCTGCTGGGCCGCGAGCGGGCGCGGAGGCTCTATCACGGCCTGGTGGCGGCTTGGATAGCCGCCATCGTGGCGATTGTGGCCGCGTTCTTCCCCCATGGCCTGGCGGTGGTGCCGTTCATGCTCCTGGCGGCCTATCCGCTGGTGTCGGCGCTCATGAGAAATCCGCTCTCCCCCGCCTCGCGCATCGGGGCGATGGCTCAGATCTGCGGCGTGAACGTCGCGCTCGGAGCGTTCTACGCCGCAGCCATCCTGGCCGGCGGCGCCGCAGTGACCGTATGACCTTGCGCGCCTGCATGCGGGCGCATGACCGATAGGAGGATCGGTGGAAGGAACCGCTTTCGTCGCCCTGGCGGCATCGATCGTTTCCCTGGCGGCGTTCGCGCTTCTGGCCGTCATGTTCTGGCGCGGATCATGGCTGTTTTTGCTTGCGGGCCGCGCGGGCCGCAAGCAGGAGGGCGACTCCGGGTTTCGCGAGCTTGGGCGGCGCATGGCGGTTGTGATGGCGGCGTGCGCCGCGCTCATGGCCACGCTCGCCGCGTTCCTCGGCACAACGATCGCGGGGCAGGCCGCCATAGCCTCTGCGGCTGCGGCGGTCAGCAACGCGGCGCTTCTCGTGCTGGTGGCGACGGTGATGTGGCTCCTTATTGCGAACAGGCCCAAAGCCGAGGGGCCAAGGGAGGGCGACGGCGCGGACCCCGCCGCCATGGCCGAGCGGATACGCAGGGCGAGCTTCGGGCATTTGCGCCCCGCCACCGTGCTGTTCCTGATAGCCGCGTTGGCCGTGACGGTCGGCGTCGGCGTTTTGGCGGCGTTGTGAGGCCCCAGGATCCAAGGCGAGTCCGGGCGCGCATCCGAGGCGCGTTCGGCCAGCTCGCGCTGAGGCCGTTGCGCGATGCGCGTCAAACCCAGTTCGCCTGACGCGCTTCGCGGCCGGGCGCAGGGCGCCCTAGGTCCGCTTGGTCGCCTCGTCCACGAGATCGATGAGCTCTTGGCGGGAATGGACCCCGAGCTTCGCGTACACGTTGCGCGTGTGGGTGCGCACGGTGTTCCACGACACCTGCAGCCTCTTCGCCGTGGCCGTGGCGTCGTAGCCCATGGCCAGGCAGCGGAACACGTCCATCTCGCGCCTCGACAGCCCGGCGCGGTGCGACAGCTCCTCGATGGCCTTGCCGAAGCGCCCCTTCCTCTCGGGGGGGGGTCCTCATGGCCGTAGCGACCGACAAGGGAAAGCTCGTCGCCCAGCAGGTCGTCAAGCGTGGCCTCCCCGTCTCCCTCCGTTCTGAACAGGCGGTCGAACTCCTTCTCGGAAAACAGCAGGAACGCGCAGGCGAGCACGGCCACCGCGAGGACGGCGAACAGGAAGATGGAGCCTTGCTCGCCGAGGAGGATGGAGAAAACGTCCACTCCCGCGATCCAGCCCGCGCCCGATCCCACCATGAACGCGCCGTAGCCGAACCCGAACACGAGCACGGCCGATATGCGCCGCTGGTAGACCACGAAGGCCAGGATGCACCACAGCACGAACTCGAACACGATCGACAGGATGGTCACGAGCTGGGTCCACACCAGGTGCGCCACGCCCACGATGGGACAGAACGCGATGAGGGCCACCACGCCCACCATGATGGCGGAATAGATCCTCCCGAAGTCGAACCGCTCCCCCTCCACGCCGACGGCCGCCGCGGCAAAGCCGAGGGCCACCGCGATGCGCAGAAGCATGACCACCCGCGTTCCGTCGAGCGTCACATCGACCGGCGAAGCTTCGACGCACAGGGAGCGCAGGGAGGACACCACGAACGAGAAGACGAACGTCACGGCGACGAGCTTCCAGAACGGCCGCGGCAGGCTTGCATGGTCTTCGGAAAACGGCGCCTCCCCCTCGTCCCCGCATCCGTCGGCGGCGGGCAGCGTGACCGTCGCCGACGCGAGCAACGGCATGCCCGCAAACGCCAGGATGCCCGAGAGCGACGGGCCGCCCGCGATGGGCTGCCAAGACGGAGAGCCGATGACCGTGAAGTAAACGAGGGCGAGCGCCACATGGGAAAAAGCCGTGTAGAGGATGGCGGTGCGCGGCGGCAGGGAGCCGTACAGCAAGCCGCAGCGAAGCCCGATCGCCGCCGTTCCCAGTCCGGTGGCCGCGCAGCCCAGGTAGAACAGCGCCAGCACGGCGGCGTAGGGGAGCTCATGGTAGAGGTAGTACGGCCCGACAAGGATGATGGCCACGCACCCGAGCGAGGCGAGCGCCCCTCCTCCGACGACCGTTCCCGCGCGCTCGACGAACCGGTGCGCGCGGCGCGGCCCCATCGCCGCAAGCGCGAAGGAGGCGCCGAAGGCGACGGTGGACACCATGTACATGATGGATATATTGGTGCCGTCCGTTTCGGTGTCCGACAGCCAGGCGGTTCCGCTGTAAGCGATGTAGGACCAGGCCAGCCACACGCCGAGCGCCAGATACGGCAAGGGCGGGCACGCTTTGACGAGCTTGCTCGTGAAAGAACTCATGGCAGCGGCAAATCCCCTCCCCCTGTGGTTCGCGTCCCGGCTCAGTCCGCCGCCCGCGCGCGGCGGTCGAGCGCCCATCGGAGCGTGCGCAGCGCGAAGTATCCCAGGAACACGACGGAGTACACGGCCACGCTCGCAACCGCGGCGTCGTTTCCGCGCACCGCAGAGGGACCCAGCATAAGCAGCAGGTGCGCGTAGGTCAAGGCGAAGAAGGGATACGCGAGCCGCTGCACTTTCTTCCAAGCATCGGCGTGCATGCGCCGCTTCACGGCGTTGAAGGACGTGAAGCCCAAAACGAGCAGGAGCGCGAGCAGGACGAGCGCGAGCGCGAACGAGGAGGCCACGTTGAGGTTGACCGGCCCTCCTTGCGCGATGCGCGGCGCGTACGAGGCCAGGTAGGCCGCCATGTGCCCAAGCGACAGTATCCATGCGACGATGGACAGCTCGGCGCGCACGGCCTTGAGCCACCGGTGCGGCCGCGACTCCTGCGGAAGCACGCCCACGTACATGACCACCGTGAAAAGCGCGAGCGGAAGCAGGCACTTCTGGACGAGCAGGAACAGCGCCACCCACACGTCCCATGGCATCTCCCACGCGCCTGCGGCAAGGTAGGCCGCGTCGACGGCCACGGCCAGCGCGTAGAACGCCGGCGGGCAGGCTTTGAGCGGGTTGCGCAGGGCGAAGCATGCGGCCACCGTGCATACGAGAACGAAAGCGAACGTCATAGCGATGCCAGCTCCTCTCCCATCTCGTCAAGCACTTCGACGTCGAACAGGAAAAACCCCTTGCTCATGGAGAGCACGCCGCGGTAGAAGGGCGTTTTCAGGATGTGCAGCGCCAGCTCCTCGAAGTCGTCGAACCACGACAGCACGTGGTCGCGCAGCACGTTTTTCGACAGCTCGATCTGGGCGCGGGCCTCTGCGGCGTCGCCCGTGTCGAGCGCGCGGAGGGCGCGCTCGGAGAGGACGGCCATGAACTCCAAAAGAAAGGACAGGTGGTCGTCAGGGTAGTCGAACCCCTGCGCGCGCTCGATGCGGTTTCGCCTGAACAGGCGATGCACCTTGTGGTACGCCTCCTGGAACAACAACCCCTCATCGCTTGAGAACACCGATTCGTAGGGCACCGCGTAGCGCCCCTCCCAAGACGATGTGCCGGCGAACGCGGCCGTGAAGTCCACCGCAAGGTCCTGGCGCGTGCCCGAATCGGGTCGTGCGAGCGCACGGCGAACGTCGCGCGCTCCCTTGTCGAACAGCTCGTGGATGCCCTCGTAAGCGCTCAGGTCCATCGCCGCGATGGCGTCCACCTGCTCTTGCGAAAGCGGTTTGAAGTACAGTGCCGCGAGGGCGTCGTAAAAGGCCGCACGTCCCTCAAGCGCCTCGCGCATCCCGTCCCTGATTGCTTCCCGTTCCATCCGATCCTTCTCTCCCCCTCCCCGACGCGCCCCTCAGGTGCTTGCGAAGCGAAAGGACCCGCCCGGCAGGCCATGGGGAGGGGGCCGGCCTGCCGGGGAGCCGCACGGAGCGGCGGAGGGCTACTTCACGAAGCGGTCCGTCGTCACGGGATCGTCCTGCCACGTCGCCGTCTTGGCCGAGAGGATGTAGACCGTCGCCGGCGCAAGGCCGTGCTCGTCGGCCAGATGATGGCAGTTCTCCTCCCCTGCCGCCGCGACGGCCTTGGCCGCCGGGCTGTCGGGGTCGTCGAGGTCGCCGAAGTAGCGCGCGCCGCAGCAGCAGTTGTGCACGCAGGCCGGCTCCCAACTCTCGTCCTCGTGGCGCTGGAAGCACAGCGTGCATTTCTCCACCACGTTCGTGTTCGGGTTGAGCGTGCGCACGTTGTACGGGCAGCCGGCAAGGCACGACTCGCAGCCGATGCACTCCTCCGAGTTCACGAGCACCACGCCCGTCTCCTCGTCGCGGTACGACGCGCCTGTGGGGCACACCTCGATGCAGCCCGGGTTCTCGCACTGCTGGCATTGCAGGGGAAGCCAGTACTGCTCGATGTCCGGGAAGGTGCCCACAGGGCCCACGGCGTGCACGCGGTTGTAGCACACGCCGAGGTCGACGTTGTTCTCAAGCTTGCAGGCCGCTATGCAGCTGTCGCATCCGCTGCAGCGGTCCAAATCTACGACCAGGCAGTTTCTCATCAGAACACATCCTCCGTCCGGGCTTCGGCCTTCATTTCGTCACTGGGCAGGAACGGCGCGAACTCCTCAGGCTCCACCCACACGTTCGCGGGCCGCTCGGATTTCTCGATCCTCACCGTGAAACCGCGATTGGTGTAGGATCCGTACACCTCGTTGAAGGGGGCGTCGTTCTTCGTCAGCACGTTCACGTTGCACTCGCGCCATCCGGCCGTGGGGTTGGCCTGCGACTCGTCGTAGCACTCGGGGTTCCAGAAGCGCTCCATCCACACGGTCCTCGGGTTCACGCCCTCGGTGAGGTAGGCGCGCGCATGCACCTCGCCGCGACGGCTCGACACCTTCACCCAGTCCATGTGCTCGATGCCCAGCTCGGCGGCGCTTCGCGGATTGATGCGGATCTCGGCCGTGGGGAACAGCTCGCGCGAGAGCGCCGCGTGGCGCATGGTGCCGTGGTGGAAGTAGGGCACGCGGCCCGACGTGAGCACGAAGGGGTACTCCTCGTCGGCAAGCGGGCTTTCGGCCGGCTCGATGTAGGCGCAGATGGGGCTGTAGTCCTCGCATGCTTCCTGTGGCTTCGGATAGCAGAACGGGTAGCCCGTGCGCGCCAGCTTGAGCAGGATCTGGCAGTAAACCTCCACTTTGCGCGACTCGGTGCCGAAGCCCGCCGGCAAGCCGTCGTCGACCACTGTCTCGTGCTGGTTGTAGTGGAAGTAGTCCTCTTCGGGCGTGACGTAGGGAACGTACCGATCGGTGTCGGCCACCAGCTCGTCCCAGCTGGGCGCGTGCAGCGTCTCGGCCACGCTCGCCTTGACCTCCTCCTCGGTGGCGTTGCCGATGTAGCCCGGCACCAGGCCCGGAAGCTCCCCGCCCATCTTCTCGCGGCATTTCGCCACCACCTGCGCGGCGGGGATGGAATGCGACACGGTCTCGCCGATGTGCACGCACTCGTTCTGCAGCCACTGGGTGTTGAGCTGGGTCATGTTCACCATGGGCTCTTCCAGCCACTCGCGCACGGGGAACACAAGATCGGCCGCCTCCACGTGGAAGGAGGTGAGCATGGGATACTGCCCTATGATGTAATCGATCTCGGGAAACACGTCGTACCACGACTTCGCGTTGCCCAGCATGGCCAGCTTGTTGCCCGACATGTCGAACCACACGCGCGGCTTGTAGGGCTCGCCCGTGGCGATGGCCTGGCGCACCGTGGGGATGTGGCTGTGGCACCAGGCGTAGAGGCCCTTGTGGTCCTTCATGCCCAGGCGGTCGATGAGCAGCTGGTTCGCAAGCTCTTGCTGCGGGTTCTCCTCGCCCAGCTTCTTGGAGCGCTCCTCGTTCTCGGCATCGCTCATGCCCACCACGGCGCCGATGCCGTACATGTCGGAGAACATGCCGTCGAAGCCGTTGTTGTAGGTGACGGGGCGCTTCGTGGGAGGCGCGCCCGCCGCGCCGTACTGCGTCATGGTGCAGCCGGGTTTGTTGATGTAGCCCATGACGGCGTCCAGGCCCATGCAGCCGAGCGGCACCTGGGAGGCCGACTCGGTCATGTCGGAGGCCACTCCGTTGCAGATGCCCGCCACGCCCGCCTCGGCGTAGAGCCTGACGGCCTCCTCTATCTTGTCGGCTTCAAGCCAGCAATTCTCGGCAGTGCGCTCGAGCGTCCACGGTTCGGCTTCCTCGCGGTATATCTGGCCGGCCGTCTTGTAGGCCTTGCCGTTGAACTCCCCTTGCCAGAAGATCTCCGGATCCACCGCCGCATCCGCGGGAGCGGAGAACTCGAAGGGCGCCACGGCGTTCGTCTTGAGGTCGTAGCACACGTAGGCAGGGGTGTTCTCGGGCGTGGACTGCTTGAAATCGGGGAACAGCTCCTGGGCTTTGACCGGCAGCTTCGTGTCGGGATCGATGAGAAACGGCAGGTTCGTCCAGTACTTCGTGAACTCCTCGTCGTAGAGTTTGTTCTCGAAGATGTAGCGGAACCAGCACAGCAGAAGGCCCGTGTCGGTGGCCGGGCGCACCGGCAGCCACACGTCGGCTTTCACCGCGTCGGGCGAGAAGTTGGGGTCGACCACGATGGTCTTCACGCCCTTGGCGCGCAGCTCGGCCATGCCGCGGCCGGACTCGGCCGTTTGGCTGACGGAGGGCTGAGCGCCCCACAGCACCACGACCTCGGCCTTGTTGTCGTCGCCCGTGCGGAATATCTCCTGCACGGCGTTATCGGCGATGGACTGGTCGTTGCCGCCGTAGAAGAGCTTGGAGAGGCTCCAGCGCGGCAGGTAGCACTGCGCGCAGCCCGGCTCGAACACGGTGGGCGAGCCGAACGCCATGGGCAGCGTCATGGCCTCCATGAACGAGTAGGATCCGCCGCCGCCGACGCTCGCGAAGAACGCGTAGGGACCGTACTTGTCGATGGCGTCGCAGATGTGCGTCGCCGCCTCCTCCACCGCCTCGTCCCAGCTGATGACCTCCCACTTGTTCTCGCCGCGCTCGCCGGCGCGCCTGAGCGGGTGCAGGATGCGCCGCGGGCTGTACATGGTGTGCAGCTGGTTCAGGCCCTTGATGCACAAACTCCCGCGGCTCACCGGCGCGTCCGGGTCGCCTTCCAGCTTCACGACGACGCCGTCTTGCAGGTACGCGATGGCCGGGCACATCTGGATGCAGCCGTGGCACGAGGTCTTCATGCGGACGAGGCCCTCCTCGGCGCCCCCGTCCTGGCCTTGCTGCTCGGGTGCCTCCTGGATGCAGCCCGAAAGCGACGCGCCGAACGCCGCCGCTGCGCCCGCCAGCGCGGACGCCTTGACGAAGCTTCGCCGTGTCAACGTGGTTTCCGCCATGTCCTCAACCTTTCTCCTCATTCGCTTCCGTCCTCTCTCGCCTTCCGTTCCCTCAAAAACGCCCTTCCCTCCTCCGTCGCGGTCCAACCGTCATCCCAAACAAGGGCGCCGCAGCGCTCCAGTTTGTCCACAAGCACGCTTGGCTGCATGGTGAGCCGGGCGCCGTCGATGGCCGTCTCAAGGACGGGCCGCCCGCGCAAAAGTCCGGCCACCTCGCCGTAGGTGCGCGGCTTCTCGGCCGCGAACGCGAGCAGCTCCAAGTAAGCGGGCGCGCGATCGGGCGAGAGCCGCAGAAGCTCTTCGAGGCGGGCACGCGGACGGTGCCTCTCCACGAAGCGCGCGCCCGCCTCGGTCGTGCGGTAGGCGATGGAGGCCGCAAGGTCGCTCGCCTCGTCTTCGCCAAGGCCCTCCATTCGCTTTGGGGTGATGGCCGCGCCGTCGGCGTCGTACTCTTTGCGCTCAAGGCCATGGGCCCGCACGAGCGTTTCGGCCATGCGGCGCTGGTTCTGCGTGGCGCCCCTGAACTCGGGCCAGGAGGCTATCTCGCGCTCCATGTCCTCAAGTGCGCGCTCTTTAGCGCAATAAACGAGGATCTTGTAGAGCGTCTCGCGATTGAGCGGGTGCCTTGCGACGGCCTCCTCAAGCGCGGCGAGCTTCTCTTCCGGCGAGAGCGCGGCGGGTTCGCCAAAGGCGTCGTCATCCGACACATCGGTGCGCGCCGGGTCGGTCAGGCCGTTTTCCCGCGGATCGCGGCCGGGCTCCTCCCCTGTCGCGCGGATCGGTGCGCTTTGCATGAGCGCGTCCCCCCTTTCGGCCTCGCTGTCAGCATCGACAGAGAGAACTTTAGGAAGCCGCCGCGCCTCCGGCCAGCCGCATTATGGATGAAAGATGGAGAAATCGACGCCGAATTTCTCACGCAAAATGCGTGAATCCTGTATTTTACCTGTTCAGAGACGCATCATTGCCAGTTTATCTGCACGAGGTCCTTAAGCGTGCCAGGCAGGGCCGTCACGTCGAAGGACGCTAACAGCTCTTCGGGGGTGGCGGGATCGCAGGTGGGGGCGAGCCCTGTGAGGCCGGCGATGTGCCCGATCACGCTCGCCGGGGTTTTGAAGCGCGCAAGGAGGGCGTCAAGCGAGGCGTCGCGGTCGCGCTTGGAGAGACGCCGGTCGCGCTCGGAGGTGATGAGCGGAATGTGGGCGTAGGACGGGCGCGGCAGGCCGAGAAGCGTTTGCAGGTGCATCTGCTGGGGCGTGGAGCACAGAAGGTCCACGCCGCGCACCACCGAGTTCACGCCCTGGGCGGCATCGTCTACCACCACGGCCAGCTGGTAGGCGAAGGCGCTATCCGAGCGGCGCACGAGGAAGTCCCCGCAGTCGCGGGCAAGGTTCTGCGCGTAGGGGCCTTGGACAAGGTCGTCGAAGGCCACCGTCGCGTCGGGCACTATGAGGCGCTGCGCCGGGGTGCGCGTCTGCGCGCGCAGGGCGCGCTCGGCATCCGTGAGCGCGCGGCACGTTCCGGGGTAGACGGGTTTCTCGCCGCGGTGCGGCGCCGAGGCCGCATGGAGGTCGGCGCGCGTGCAGAAGCACGGGTACACAAGCCCGCGCTGTTTAAGCGACTCGAAAGCCGCGCGGTACGCCTCGTCGCGATCATGTTGGAAGTAGGGCCCCTCGTCCCACGTGAGGCCCAACGTCTCGAAATCGCGCCGCACCGCGTCGGCGAACGCGGGCTTCGAGCGCTCGCGGTCCAGATCCTCGATGCGCAGCACGATGCGCCCGCCCTGCGACTTCGCCACAAGCCACGCCGTCAGGGCCGCGAACACGTTGCCCGCGTGCATGCGCCCCGTCGGCGACGGGGCGAACCGCCCCACCACGGGCTTGGCTCTGTTGAAACCTTCGTTGCTCATAAGGGGCAGGCGGCCTGACGGCCAGCCGCAGCGCCGGCCGTCAGGTAGCCGAGGTCCTCCTATCCTCCACGTGCTTGGCCTTGCCCGTGGTGCGCTCGATGCCGCCAGGCTCCACCAGGCGCACGTTCACCCCCACAAGAAGCACGCCTTTCAGGCGCTCCGCGATGGCGCGGCGCAAAGCCTCCATCTCCTCGAAGGAGTCGCTGAACGCCTCGGGCTTGAGTTCGGCGTGCACGGTCATGCGGTCGAGGCCGCCCTCGTTGTCCACGACGATGCGGTAGTGGGGCGTGACGCCCTCGATGCCGGCCAGCACGTCCTCCACCTGCGAGGGGAACACGTTCGTCCCGCGGATGATGAGCATGTCGTCGGAGCGCGAGCGCACCTTCTGCATGCGGGCGGTCGTGCGGCCGCATGCGCAGGGCTCGGTGATCACGCGCGTGAGGTCGTGGGTGCGGTAGCGCAGCACGGGGATGGCCTGCTTGCCAAGCGGCGTGAGCACAAGCTCGCCCATCTCGCCGTCCGGCACGGGATCGCCCGTTTCGGGATCCACGACCTCCCACAGGAAGTGGTCCTCGGCGATGTGCTGCATGTCGCGGCTGGCCAAGCACTCGCCCGACACGCCCGGCCCCATGACCTCGGTCAGGCCGTAGTTGTCGGTGCACACGATGTGCATGCGGCGCTCGATCTCGGTTTTGAGGCCCGGCGGGCATGGCTCGCCGCCGAAAAGCCCCACGCGCAGCGTGGACGCCTCCCAGTTAAACCCCAGCCGCTCCCCCACCTCGCACATGTGCAGCGCGTAGGAGGGCGTGGCCACGAGCACCGTGGTGCCGTAGTCCTCTATCATGGCGATGTGGCGCTCGGTGTTGCCCGAGCCTGCGGGGATCATCATGCAGCCGAGCTTCTGCAGGCCGTAGTGCAGCCCGAAGCCCCCGGTGAACATGCCGTAGCCGAAGGCCATCTGCGCGCGGTCTCCCGGCACCACGCCCGCCATCTGCACGAGGCGCATGATGCAGTCGGCCCACAGGTCCATGTCGTGGGCGTTGTAGCCCACCACGATGGGCTTGCCCGTGGTGCCCGACGAGGCATGAAGCTCCACCACCTCGTCAAGCGGCACGGCGAACAGGCCGTAGGGGAAGGTCTCGCGCAGCACGGACTTGTCCGTGAACGGAAGCTTGCGCACGTCCTCAAGCGTTTTGATGTCCGCAGGCGACACGCCGCGCTCGTCCATGCGCGCGCGGTACCACGGCACGCGCGCATAGGTCCACGCCACCTGCTCGATGAGGCCGGCCAGCTGGATGGCGCGGATGCGCTCGCGCGAGGCGCATTCGACGGAGGGGTTGTGAATGGGCAGGCCCGAGAAGTCGCCCGCAGCGGCGGCGGCCAGCGCCGCGCCTTTCACGGCAAGGTCGGTCACGGCGCTCACCGCCCGTCCGTCGAAGCCAGGGGCTCGGCCAGCTCCTCCTGGCCCACAAGCTCAACCGGCTCGCCCGCCAAAAGCTCTTCTGCCCGCGCGAGGTCCTTCACCGACAGCACGATGAACGTGGAGATGAGCGAGTAGCTGTACGTCACGTTCACGCCGCAGTCGGCCATGACGCCCATGACGCGCGCCAGCTCTCCCGGCTCGTCGGCAAGGCGCAGGCACAGCACCTCGCTGGCTGTGGCGGCCGCGCCCATGTTCTTGAGCACGCCCATGGCGCGCTCGGGATCGTCCACCACGAAGCGCACGATGCCGTAGTCGCCCGTGTCCGAGGCGCAGTAACCGCGCACGCTCACGTCCGCCGCCACGAACGCGTCGAGCACGCGGCGCAGATGCCCGGGCCGGCTTTCCAGAAAGACGCTGATCTGGCGCACGCTCATGCCTGATCGCCCCCTTCCCTGCCCTCCGCTTCCCGGGCGAACGCCAAACCCGCGCGGAACGCCTCCAGGTTCGCCTCCACCGTCTTAGGCGGCACGCGGCGCGCTATCACGCGCTCCCAGGCGTCCTGCGGGAAGTCCAGGCGGCTGGCAAGCGCGCCCAGCAGCACGACGTTCACCGACTTGGGGCTGCCCGCCTCACGCGCGATGGCACCCGCCGGAATGAGCGAGGCGCCCGCCTCGACAAGCCGCTCCCGCGCGTGTTTCGGCATAAGGGCGCGCCCGGTGAGCACGGGCAGCGGGCGAATGGATTCGTCGGCTGCCAGCAGGTATCCGCCCTCGCGCACACAGGCCAGGTTGCGCAGCGCCTCGGTGGTTTCGAAGGCCACCACGCAGTCGGCGCACCCGGGGTCGCTCACCATGGAGCGCACGGCTTTGCGCCCGAAGCGCACGACGGTGGTCACCGCGCCCCCGCGCTGCGACATGCCGTGGATCTCGGACACCTTCGCGTCGTAGCCAGCCTCCAAGGCCGCATGCGCCAGAAGGTCGGCGGCCAGGACGGTGCCCTGCCCGCCCACGCCGCACAGAAGCACGGTGGTCGCGCTACTCATGAGAGCCTCCCTTCTCCTCCTCGGGCCGCACGATGGCGCCGAAGGCGCAGTACTGGGCGCACTGCCCGCAGCCGATGCACTGCGCAGGATCGATGAGCGCCCGCCCGTCCTCCTCCTTGGCGATGGCCGGGCAGCCCAGCGTCGGGCAGACGCCGCAGGCCGTGCACGCGTCGGTCACGGCGTAGGCCGGCAGGCGGCGCCGGTCGATGAGCACGCAGGGGCTGCGGAACACGAGCACCGAAAGCTCCGGGTTGGCCACGGCCTCCTTGAGCGCGCGCCGCACCGCCTTCGCGTCGTTTGGGTCGACCGTGCGCACGTCCTCCACGCCCAGGGCGCGCACCACGCCCTCGAGATCGAGTTCGCGCGAGGGGCGCCCCTGCAGCGTCTCGCCGTTGAAGGGGTTGCCCTGGCGGCCGGTCATGGCCGTGGTGCGGTTGTCCAGCACGCACACCGTGCCGCCGCCTTTGTTGTACACCGTGGACATGAGCGCCGACAGGCCCGAGTGGGCGAAGGTGGAGTCGCCGATGACGCCCACGACGGGACGATGCTCGGTGCCCGCCCAGGCCAGCTCGAAGCCGTGCGACATGGACACCGACGCTCCCATGTCCACCGTGGTGTCCATGGCCGAAAGCGGCGGCAGAGCGCCCAGCGTGTAGCAGCCGATGTCCCCCGTGACCACGGCCTTCATGCGCGAAAGCTCCTTGAACACCAGGCGGTGCGGGCATCCCGCGCACAGCGCCGGAGGGCGCGCCGGCACGTCGTTGGGCGCCGGGGCGTGCGCGGGCTCCTCGAACCCGAACGCCGCGCGCACCGCGCCCGGCGAAAGCTCGCCGTCGCGCGGCAGGGGGCAAGGTGTCGAAAACACCTCCACGCCAAGGGCGCGCACGCTCTCCAGCAGGTATTCCGAAGCCTCCTCCACCACGTAGAGCCTCTTCACGCTGGCGGCGAACGCGCGCAGCGCCTTGGCGGGCAAAGGCCAGGTGCAGCCCAGCTTGAACACGCTCGCCTCCGGCAGCGCCTCCGCCACGTGCTGGAACGCGGCTCCCGCGCACACCACGCCCACATCGTCCCCGCGGCGCACAACCTCGTTGTAGGGGCACTCCTCCGCCCAGGCACGCAGCGCGTCCACCCGCTCAAGCTGCGCTTTGCGGCGCGGCTTGGCGAAGGCCGGCATCATCACCCACTTGGTCGGATCGCTTTCGTAGGGCGCAAGCGGCGCCTCGACGCGCTCCCCGGGCTCCACCGGGGTCTTCGTATGCGACACGCGCACCGTGGAGCGGACGAGCACCGGCACGTCGAAGCGCTCGGACAGCTCGTAGGCTTCGCGCGCGAAGCGCAGCGCCTCGGCCGAGTCGGCGGGCTCGAGCATGGGGATGTGCGCCGCGCGGGCGTACCAGTGGCTGTCCTGCTCGTTTTGCGACGAGTACATGCCCGGGTCGTCGGCGGCCAGGATGACCAGCCCGCCTCCCACCCCCGTGTACGCGGCGGTGAACAGCGGGTCGGCCGCCACGTTCACGCCGACGTGCTTCATCGTGGACAGCACGCGCGCGCCCGCGGCCGAGGCGCCCACGGCCACCTCCACGGCCACCTTCTCGTTCACGCACCACTCGGCGTACACGCCGTCTTTGCGCGCGAACGCCTCCATCGTCTCGGTGGAGGGCGTGCCGGGGTAGGCCGTGCCGATACGCGCGCCCGCCTCCCACGCCCCTTGGGCGATGGCCTCGTTGCCTGACATCAGTTCCATAAAGGGTATCCTCCTTGCCTGCTGGCCCGCAGGGAATTATACGGCAAAGCGCGCCGCCTGAACCGGTTGGACGCCCAAGACCGTTTCAAACGGCGCGCTTCGCGCCGCGACGCGCGACAAGCGCGCCGCTCGGGGGCCGCAGGGAGGTCATTCCTCCTTGTAGACAAGGCAGAACGCGCCCACCTGGATGACGTCGCCGTCGCGCAGAAGGCGCGCGTCCACGTTCTCGTTGTTCACCCACACTCCGTTGAACGAGTTCGCGTCGCGAATGAGGTAGCCGCCCTCGTCCGGTTCCACGGAGGCGTGCTCCCGCGACACCGTCATGTCGTTGAGGAACACGTCGCACTGAGGGCTGCGTCCGATGGACAGCGCCCGGTCGCCCAGTTGGAAGCTCACGCCGGTCTGCGGGCCGCGCACAACATGGAGGACGGCCGCCGCCTGCGGGCGCGCGTGCTCCTCCAGGGCCTCCCCCGCAAGCGCCACCGGCTCGAAGCGCTGCGTGCTGCCGAACAGTTTGAACCCGCACAAGGGGCAGGCCGGCGCCTGCTCGTCCACCGGGCTGTTGCAAACGGGGCATACCGTGCTCATGTCAGCTCCTTCCTTCGGCGCGCCTAGGAGGCGGAGGCCGTCTTGTCGACCACGAGCGGCGTTTGGTTGAGCGTCACGGACTCCGCCGTCTGGCTCTGCCCGGAGAATCCGCGCCAGAGCCGGTCCCACCACACGCCCACGCCCTCGAGGAAATCGGGGGCGGCCACGTCTTCGCACGCCACCAGGTCCATGGTGGCTATCACGGCGTTGCGCTGCTTGAAGGTGATCGTGCCCACCTTGTCGCCCGCATGCACGTTGCCGCTCACTTCGTCGAACTCAAGCGACTGGCTCACGTTGCCGTTCAGATCGAAGATCGTCGCGGCCGCGTCCGGGTCGGAAAGCGTCGCCTTCACCGTTTTGTCTATCCAGCCCGTATGGGCGACCTCCGCCACCACCGGCACGTCCCGGCCGTTCATGGAGGCGGTTTGCGTGCTGTTGGCCAACGGGTAGCTCACCTCGTGCTCGTAGACCCACTCGCACAGGGTCATGGCGTCCTGGAAACGCTGCGCCTCGGAGGAGGAGTTGATGACGATGGCGTAAAGCTCCTTGCCCCCGTTGTTCGCAGCGCCCGCGAACGACGCCCCGGCAAGGGCCGTGAACCCGGTCTTCACGCCGATGGCGTGCTCGTAGATGTCGAAGAAGCCGTCGGTTGTCTCCAACGAGATGCTGGCCGGAGCTCCCCCGCGCTCCACCTCTATGACGGTGTCGCCCTGGGAGACGGCGGCGCGAAACGTCTCGTTCTGCATGGCGCGCCTCACCACCTTCGCCACGTCGGAGGCCGTGCTGTGCAGGTTGCCCGCGTACGCGTCGAAGTCCAGCCCGTGGGGGTTCTCGTACACCGAGTCGGTGCATCCCAGCTCGGCGGCCGTGGCGTTCATTTGGGCGACGAAGGCGTCCTGCGCCGTGTCGCCGCTGGCGGCTCCGGCGGCGAGCAGCGCCGCGCCCACCGTCTCGGCTATGGCCACGGCGGCGTCGTTGCCGGAGGGGACGAGCAGCGCCGTGAGCGCGGTCCCCAGGTCCATGACGTCGCCCGCCTGAAGGCCCGCCGACGACTCGCCCACCGCCGCGGCCTCGGCCGACACCGTCACCGGGGTGTCGAGGGACACCAGCCCCGCGTCCACGGCGTCAAGCGCCACCAACCCGGTCATGATCTTGGTGATAGAGGCTATCTGGGTGGGCGAGGAGGCGTTGCGCTCGAAGTACACGGTGCCCTCCGCGTCCATGACGACGGCGTACTCGGCGTCGATGCTGGGGCACTGCGCAACGGACAGGCCGCGGGCGTCCACCGTCTGCCCGTAGACGATATCCGCCTTGCGGACGTCGGCGAACGCCGCGGGCGCGGCGGAGCAGGACAGCGCGAGCGAAAGGGCGAGCGCGCAGGCGAGGGCGCGGCCCTTTGCTTGCGCGGCGATATGTCGGAGCATGCTGATGCGTCACCTCTTCTTTCTTGCGACGGCGCGGACGGCCCTTTTTCCCACGCGGCCGATCAGGCGGCGTCCGGGCCCTTCACCACGACCTCCGTCACCGGGTCGTACACCGAATGGAAGGCGTCCTCCCTCACGATCAAGCCCTCCTCGTCCTCCACCGTGCGGATGACCGTGATGGTGCTGCCGTCGGTTCCGCGCGTCTTGACGTAGCTTGCGCCGGGGGCAAGCGACTCGTCGATCTGCGTCTTGGTCGAGTAACTCTCGCCCGCGTCCCACTCTCCGGTGGCGGAGGACACCCGGTAGCCGGGGTCCACGCCGTACAGTGTAGCCGTTACCGACCCCTCGGTACAGGCGAGCCGCACCAAAACGTCGCTCGCTCCGTCGTTTTCCCATACGAGGTCCAAATCCGGCCAGCTGACGGCGGCGTCGCGGCCCGCCGGGTAGCTGGATATGTAGAGCGAGTGGTTGTGGCGGGTGATAACGGGAAAGCCCGACTCGTACACCGCGTTGAACACCGTGGTGGCCACCTGGCAGATGCCGCCGCCAACGGCGTCTTCGTACTCGCCGTCCACGATGGCGCCCGCGCCCAAGAAGCCCACCTCCTCGTTGCACTCCCCCGCCGTGCCGTTGAACGACCATCGCTCTCCGGGCGCGACGACGGAGTCCGACAAAAGCTCGGAGACGAGCGCGATGTTGTGGTTGCGGTTCTCGGTGCCCGCGCCGGTGGTGAACTCGGTGGTGAACGAGGAGATGGTGCCGATGATCCCCAGGTCCATGGCCTCGTCGAACGAAAGCTCGGTGGGGGCCGTGCCGGTTGCTATGGACACCTCCGCCGGCGTCCCGAGGCGCGCGTCGTCCGACGAGGCGAACGCCTTGCCGCCTTCGCCGAACAGAGCGGCGTCAAGCTGGCGCACGGCATCGGCGACCAAGGGGATGCTTCCCGTCCCGTCGGTTCGCACCGTGACGCCCTCCCCGTTCGCCTCGAAGGTCACATGGACAGGATCGCTGTCGTCGATGCCCTCCACATGGGAGAGCAGAAGCGGCTTGGCGCGGGACTCGTCCACGTAGGCCACGAGCGCATGGGCATCGCCGCGCTCCTCCACCCGCGTCGACACCCATGCGCCCACGTCGGCGGCCGACGCGTCCCACGACGATCCGGCATAGGCGAACCGTGCTCCGTCGCCGATGGCGCGGTTCACGCCGTCGGCGACAGCCTGGGCCGCCGAGGCGTCGATGCGCAGCGGCGCGTGCTCGGCATGGGCGACGAACGATCCCGTCCCGTCGCCGTTTTCGAGGAGGGCGTCGTCGAGCAGGCGCTTGAGATCATCGCGATCGACCATGGAGCCGTCGTGCCCCTCGGTCACGACGGCCGTGCCGCCTTCCACGGACACGCCGTAATCGACGCGGGGGTTGCCGATGGCGGCGTCTATGTCGGAGGCCAGCTGCTCGACGGCATCCGCGCCGTAATCGGCGCGGACCTCCACCGTGTGGCCGGCGAACAGAGCGCCCAGGCGCGCGAAGAGGCCTCCCTGCTCGCGGCCGATCCGCACCGCCTCCTCGGCGAGGTCGCGCGCGGGAAGCGATGCGCCCAACGTTGAGGCGTCGGCTTTCCAGGCCACTTTGTTGGCCTGGGCCTCCTCGACCGCCAGCTGCTCGGCCAGCGCCGCGTCCTGCGCGGCGGCCAGCTCGTCGTTCACGCGCGCCTCGGCCTCCTCGCTGGCGTAGACCACCACGCTCCCGCCCGCCAGGCGCGCCGCGTACGCTTCGTTGACAAGCGCCTCTATCTCATCCGCCGTCTTCCCTGCGGCGTCCACCTCCCCCACGCGCACGCCTGGGTAAGCCTTCCCCACGTTCAGGACGAAGTCCGCTGCGCCGCCTACAAGCAAGACGCCGACCAGGACGAACGCGATAAGCGCCACCCTGCTGCGGGAGGCAAGCGAGACGATGAGCCGCGCGAGAAAGACGAGCGCCTGCCCGATCAGCCCCAAAAGCGCGAGCAGCGCCTTACCGAGAATCCGCAGGACGGACAGCGCGGGGTTTTCGCGGGAGGCGGCGCGGGAAGCCTCCTTCGTCCACAGCGAGGGCGACTCCCACGAGCGCGAGGCGCTGCCTCGCAAGGCGCGGGCGCGCGGCGATGCCTCTCGGGAAGAGGAGGAGCGGGCGTGGCGTGCGCCTTGCGAGCCGTCGCGGGGGGTGGTGCGGGCGGAGGGGCGCCGGGCAGGGCGCGACGACGCCGCGCGGGACGGACGTTCCTGCGCAGGGCTTCTGCGCGAGGGGGCGCTTCTCCGCTCGCGGCCGTTCATCGGCAACCGCCCGTCTTCGTCTGCGAGCCGGCCAAGCGCATGGCACCCACCCCCGCGCGCACATAGTACGCCGTGGTGGCCAGGGACAGGACAAGCCCTGCGTATGCGAACCAGATGCCCCACGAGCAGGGATCGGCGCCCCAGCCGGGCAGCCATGCAGCGTCGAGGACGCCAAGCCCGGGCACCAAGGGCCAGTTCAGAAGCAGGCCGGCGAACCCGATGTACAGAAGCGTGGTCGCCACCTTCCCGGGATAGACGACGGCGACGCGCGCATGGAAGCGCTTGAGCAAAAACGCCCCGCCGAAAAGCAGGAGCGCGTCGCGCGCGAGCACCACGGCGACGATCCACAGCGGAAGGCGCCCCACCGCCAGCAACCCGACGACGCCCGAGATCATGAGGATGCGATCGACGGCGGGATCAAGCAGCTGACCCAGTTTGGACACTTGGTTTGTTCGACGGGCCACCTGGCCGTCCACCCAATCCGTCCCAGCCGCCAACGCGAACAGGAGCGTGGCCGCAAGATCGAACCCGTTCAGCAGCAGGACGAGGAACACTGGGACAAGGCAGAGGCGCACGGCCGAGATGACGTTGGGTGCTGTGAGCACCTTGTTGGTCACCTGCTGGCCTTCCTGCGCAGCGTTGCCGCCCGTCTCGCCCATGTCGCCTTCCTGTCCGTCGTCGTCCGTTCCAAACGGATGCGGGCGCACGTCGCACGCGCGCCCGCATCCGTTTCGTCGGTGCTCAATTCTAACAGGTCGACCCGGCTTCGCCGGCGAGCCGCTCCCCGCTTCAACATCATTTCCATGCCCGCAAAGACGCAAGACGGCGCTTCCGCTTCGGGCGGCGGCCTTAGGCGCTCTTCTCAGCAGGAGGCACCTTGAAGGAGTCGGCGTGCTTGGAAGTGGCCGGAGGCGCGTAGGTTGGCTCCATGGTCAGGCACGACTTGGGGCACTCGCGCACGCAGCTGCCGCACTGAACGCAGCGGAAGCGGTCGATGGTCCAGGTTCGGTCGGGCTTGCTCACCGTGATGGCGCCGCAAGGGCAGCGCTTCTGGCAGATACCGCACAGGATGCAGTGCGCCACGTCGTTCTCCACGTGCCCTTTGAGGCCCGGCGGCGGCGTTTTGACCTGGGCGGGGTACTGGACGGTCTCAGGCTGCTTGAACAGCCCGCCGAGCGTCATCTTGCCGAGCTTGAATCCTCCCATGGCCATCCTACCTTTCCGTGCAGCTGATGCAGGGGTCTATGGTGAGCACGATCATGTTGACGTCGGCCAAATCGCAGCCGGCCAGCGCCGTGGTCATGCCCGCCAGGTTCTGGGACGTGGGCGTGCGCATGCGCATGCGCTCCAGGTACTTCGTGCCGTTGCCGCGCGCGTAATAGTAGCATTCGCCGCGCGGCTGCTCCACCACGTTGGCCGCCTCGGCCCCGGCTGCAGGAGAGCCCTTCACGGGCACCGCGATGTCCCCGGCGGGGATCTTGGCGATCATCTCCTCTATGATATCGATGGACTGCAGGACCTCGAGCGCGCGCACTTTGACGCGAGCGTAGCAGTCGCCCTGCGCGTCCAGAATCGGCTGGAAGTCGGAAAGGAAGCGGTAGCCGCCGTTGCCCAGCATGCGCACGTCGTAGTTCACGTTAGAAGCGCGCGCGAACGGACCCACCATGCTTTGCGCAAGGGCGTCCTCATGGCTGATGAACCCAACGCCCACCGTGCGGTTCTTCACCGAGGTGTCCTTCAGAAACGCGTTCATGATCTGGCGGTAATCATCTTTGATGCCCTCCAGCACGCGCTTGATCTCGGCGAACTGAGCCTCGTCTATGTCGCGGGCCACGCCGCCCACCTTGACCACGGAAAAGATGACGCGCCCGCCCGTGGTCTTCTCGAAGATGTCGAGCACCCGCTCGCGCAGCCGCCAGCAGTGCATGAACAGGCTCTCGAAGCCAAAAGCGTCGGCGGCCAGGCCCATCCACAGCACGTGGGAGTGGATACGGGACAGCTCGTGCCAGATGACGCGCAGGTACTCGGCGCGCTCGGGCACCTCCACGCCCATGAGCTTCTCAACAGTCTCGGCGTAACCGAGGGAGTGTCCGAAAGCGCAGATGCCGCAGATGCGCTCGGCCACGTAGATGAACTGGTTGTAGTCGCGCGTCTCCACGAGCTTTTCAAGCCCGCGGTGGATGAAGCCGATCTGCGGGATTGCCTCGATGACGGTCTCGTCCTCGACCACGAGGTCGAGGTGCAGAGGCTCCGGCAGCACCGGGTGCTGCGGGCCGAACGGGATGACGGTCGCCTTCCCCATGCTACTCACCTTCCTTCC
>DXCU01000051.1 GCA_019115845.1 Candidatus Rubneribacter avistercoris
TGAAGCTGGTTGACGTGGCCGACGACGGCACGGTGACGGTGGAGCTGCAGGGCGCCTGCAAGGGCTGCCCGATGTCCCAGATGACGCTGGCCAACGGCGTGGAGCGCATCCTGAAGGAGCGCGTGCCCGGCGTGACCAAGGTCGTCCCGGCGATGGAATAGCGCCGGAAGCGGCGGATGAGGGAGGCGGGGCGCATGGCCGGTTGCTGGGAGAGGCGGGGCTGCGACGAGGAGATGATGTCGCGCTGCCCGCACAACGTGCCCGGCGAGCCTTGTCCCGCCGACTGCCACTACGCCGCCTGCGCGCGGCCGACCCATGTCGTGTGCCGGGATTTCGCCTTGCTGCTGAACCCGGAGCGCGACTACGACGCCGCCGTCAAGGAGGTGTGCCGCTTCTGCGAGCACTTCCTCGAGCGCGGGCCTTCCGTGGCCGAGCGCCCGGAGGGCCGCGTCGCCCGGCAGGGCAACCCGAACAGGTTCTTGCTCTAGCAGGACGCGCCCCTTGCGGGCGCGTTCTGCTGCATAGGGCGGAAAGCTCCGCCGTCCATGCCGCGCGGGCGATTGCTTCTGCTACAATGGGGGGCATCCAAGGCGTGGGAGCGGTGTGAAGGAGCGTGAGACGATGGGCCAAGGCGTGAGGTGCCCCGCGTGCGGGGCGGACGGTCTGGACGTGTGCCGCTACGAGTCCATGATGGTCCTCAGCTCCGATTTCGCGATGTTCGCGCTTCGCTGCCCCCGGTGCGGCGCCGCGGTGTCCAGCATGCAGCGCATACCGCTTCAGCTGCGCGACGAGGTCCGTTTCGCCGCCATCGAGGTGGGCGCGGGGATGGGCCGCGAATAGCTCCTCGGGCGCTCCGCCCGGGGCGAGCCGAAAGGAATTCCATGCTCAACGACATCTACCAGGGAATCGACCCGGTGGCCTTCTCCTTCGGACCGATTTCCGTCCGGTGGTACGGCATCGCCTACGTTCTGGGGTTCGCGCTGGCCGCGTTGGTGGTGTGGCGCACGGCGCGCCGCTGGCGCGTGAAGGTGGACGTCGACTCCTTGGCCACCATCATGTTCTGCGTCATAGTGGGGGTGATCGCGGGCGGCCGCCTGGGTTACGTCCTGTTCTACGGAGACGGGTTCTACCTGGCGCATCCAGAGAAGATCCTCGCGTTCAACGAGGGCGGGATGAGCTTTCACGGCGGGCTTATAGGGGCGCTTCTGGCCGGGATCGTCGCGGCCAAGATCACGCGCATCCCGTATTTGACGCTGGCCGATTTGGGCTGCATAGGGGCGCCGCTCGGCCTGTTTTTCGGCCGTTGCGCGAACTTCGTGAACGGCGAGCTGTGGGGCGCTCCCACGGACGCGCCGTGGGGCGTGGTGTTCGGCGGCGCCGCGGGCCAGATGGCGCGGCATCCCTCTCAGCTTTACGAGGCGCTGCTTGAGGGCGTGGTCGTCTTCGCGGTGCTCTACCTGCTCTCGCGTCGCCGTCCTCCCAGGCCGCGCGGCACGTTTTTGGGGACGTTTTTGGTCATGTACGGCTGCTTCCGCTTCCTGGTGGAGTTCGTGCGCGAACCGGACGTGCAGCTGGGGTATTTGTGGGGCGGGTGGCTGACCATGGGGCAGCTGCTGAGCGTCCCGTTGATCTTGGTGGGCGCGGCGGTGCTCGTTTATGCGATTGTCGTGAAGAAGCCCCAAAAGGGGCTTCCTGAAATGGAACAACATGAGTAACATTTAGCCGGTTGCGCGAGGGCGGCCAGCAGGCGCGTCGGGACGTTACGTTTCGGCCTCAATCCGCCGCGCCCGCGCCGGATGCGCGCGCCGTGCGCTATCATAGTCCGGAAGGCAGGGCATCCTGCATACGAAGCCAAAGGGGGCATCATCATGGATCTCAAGTTCTACAAGTGCATGCATTGCGGTAACATCGCCGTCAAGCCGTTCGACGCCGGCGTTCCGCTGGTGTGCTGCGGCGAGAAGATGACCGAGCTTGTCGCCAACACCACCGACGCCGCCACCGAGAAGCACGTTCCGGTGGTTTCCGTGGACGGCTCGAAGGTGCATGTCGAGGTGGGCAGCACGCTCCATCCGATGACCGACGAGCACTACATCACGTTCATCTGCCTGGTCACGGAGAAGGGCTACCAGTTCCGCGAGCTCACGCCCGCCGATGCCCCCACGGCCGATTTCGCCGTGGCCGAGGGCGACGCCCCCGTCAAGGTGTACGAGTACTGCAACCTGCACGGCCTGTGGGTCGCCGAGGTGTAGGCCCAGGCGCGTGTAACGCGGCGTTGAGGCGCCCGTTCCCGGAAAGGGGGCGGGCGCTTTTTTTGGGCGCGGGAAGGAACGGGGCACGGCCTGCGGCGACGGGTGGCGGACGGCGGACGCCGAGTGCCAGGCGGCGGACGTTGAGTGCCAGGCGGCGGGTGTCTGCGACGGCTTGTGTGAAAACTCGTCGATCGGCCCGGCGGCGGCGCGGGCGCGCGGAGGACGAGGTATCATGCACCCCATGACTAGGAGAACGAAGATCGTATGCACGCTCGGCCCCGCAGTGGACGACGGGCGGACCCTGCGCGAGCTTTTGGCGGCGGGGATGGACGTGGCGCGGCTCAACTTCTCGCACGGATCGCACGAGGAGCATGCCGCGCGCATCGAGCGTTTGCGGGAGGCGTGCCGCGAGGCGGGCTCTCCCTGCGCCGTCATGCTGGACACGCGCGGCCCCGAGATCCGCACCGGGCGCCTGGCGGGCGGCGCGCCGGTGCGGCTTGAGGCCGGGGACCGCATCGTGCTCACCGAGCGCGACGTGGAGGGGACGGCGCAGGAGGTGTCCCACACCTGCCCCGGGCTTTCCCGCGCGGTGCGTCCCGGCGCATCCGTGCTGGTGGACGACGGCCTCATCGGGCTTGTCGTGGACGAGGTGCGCGGGACCGACATCGTGTGCGCGGTGCAGAATTCAGGAGAGCTGGGGGAGCGCAAGTCGGTGAACCTGCCCGGCACGTCGGTGCCGCTGCCGGTGATGACCGACCAGGACAGGGCGGACCTTCTGTTCGGCATCCGCCAGGACGTGGACTTCGTGGCGGCGTCGTTTCTGCGCGACGCGGCGGGCGTGCGCGCCGTCAGAGGCTTTCTGGAGGAGCACGGCGGCGCGGGCATCATGGTCATCGCCAAGGTGGAGTGCGCGGAGGCCGTGGAGAACATCGACGAGATCATCGAGGCCGCCGACGGCGTCATGGTGGCACGGGGTGATTTGGGCGTGGAGGTTCCCGCCTACCGCGTGCCCCACATCCAGAAGGAGATCGTGCGCGCATGCAACCGCGCGTCGAAGCCGGCCATCACCGCCACGCAGATGCTGGATTCGATGATCCGCAACCCTCGGCCCACGCGCGCCGAGGTGGGGGATGTGGCCAACGCCATCTACGACGGCACCGACGCGGTCATGCTCTCGGGCGAGACGGCATCGGGGCGTTATCCGCTGGAAGCGGCGCGCATGATGGCGCGCATCGCGGAGGCCAGCGAGGCGTACCTGTTCGAGGAGCGGCCCCCCGACCGGCACCGGGTGCATGCGCGCGTGGATTTGGCCGTGGGCATGGCCGCCGTGCAGACGGCCGAGAACGTGGGCGCGGCCTGCATCGTGGCGCCCACCATGTCGGGCCGGGCCGCGCGGCTGGTGTCCAACCTGCGTCCGCGCGTGCCCATCTACGCGGTCACGCCGTTTCCCCGCGTCATGCGCCAGCAGCAGCTGAACTGGGGCGTGGTCCCCATGATCGGCGACGTGCAGGGGGACATGCAGCGCGTGATAGAGCATGCGCGCCAGACGGTGCAGGCGAGCGGCTTGGTGAGCCCGGGGGACATGGCGGTGTTCACCGCGGGCGACCGAACCACCAGCCCCTTGTCGGGCGGAGGACCGGACGGCGCGGGCGCGGTGGCCGCCACCAACGTGATGTACGTCGTGCAGATTCGCGCCGAGGGGCGCGCGGACGCGCAGGCCGACGCGCGGGCGTCGGCTCTGGATTGACGGGAGGTTCCCATGGGTTTTTTGGACGATGCGCAGACGATGTTCGACCGCGGCGTGTCCGCCGCGAAAGGCGCCGTGTCGGGCGTGGCCGTGGAGCAGCAGGCGTTTGCGAAGGGCTTCGCGCGCCTTGCCGCCGACGGATGCGCGCAAGGGTGGCACGAGGGCAACGGAGGCAACCTGTCGTATCGTCTTGCGCCTGAGGAGGTGGCCTCGTGCCGGTCGTTCTTCTACGACAATCCCAGTTCCTGGGTGCCCATGGGCGTGCGGGCCGACAACCTGAGCGGCGAGTTTTTCCTGGTGACGGCGTCGGGGAGCCATCTGCGCAACGTGGCGCTGGATTTGGACGCGAACGCGGGCATCGTGGAGGTGGGTCCTGCGGGGGACGCGTGGCGCATCGTGTGGGGCTTCAAAGACGGCCGCATGCCCACGAGCGAGATGGCCGCCCACGCGCTGGCGCAGTCCGCGCGCAAGGAGGCCACGGCGGGTAGGAGCCGCGTGGTGTACCACGCCCATCCCGCGTACACGGTGGCGCTCACCAACGTGGTGCCGCTTGACGCCCGCACGTTCACGCGCACGTTGTGGAAGGCCATGCTGGAGGCCATGGTGGCCTTCCCCTCCGGCGTGGGCGTGGTGCCGTGGACGGTGCCGGGAGGATCGGCCATCGCCGAGGCCACGGCCGAGGTTCTGCGTGACCACGCCGTCTGCGTGTGGGCGCATCACGGGCTCATGTGCGCAGGCGCCACCTTCGACGAGGCGTTCGGGCTGGCGCAAGCCGTCGAGAAGGCGGCGTGCGTGCACGCGCGCGCCCTCATGATGAACGGCGGCGGCGACCGCTTCGCCAGCACCATCCCCGACGAGGGCCTGCGCGGCATCGCCGAGGCGTACGGCCTTGCCGTGAACGAGGCGTACCTGTAGGACGAGTCGCGCGGCTGCAACTGTGGCGCTGTGCCGACAGGCGCAGGCGGCAGGCGTGGGCAACGGCCGGTGAAGGCGGGTGCGGACGATAGGCGCAAACGACAACCGACGAAGCCAGCGGATGCGGCTGATAAGCACGGTCAGAAGGTTCAGCCAGCGGGTGCGATTGTCGGGCGGCGACCAGCAGGTGCGGTTGGCGAGCGCGGGAGGCCGGCGGATGCGGCTGGCGAGCGCGATCGAGCGCCTGCGGCGGGCAGCGGGTAGCGCGTACAGGTGGCCGAAACGGCAAAATATTGGCGAAGTCGTGCGCTGCGAGCGGGGGGGGGGTGACTCATGCTTCGCCAAAAGGCATGCGAAGGGTAGCACCTTTCGTCAAGGGGACCCCCGATCATTTCCTTGACAAAACCGGG
>DXCU01000052.1 GCA_019115845.1 Candidatus Rubneribacter avistercoris
CTTGCGCAGGCGGTCGGGAAGGTTGGCGTCCAGCGCCTCGCGCTCGCTTTCCAGCTTGCCGTACTCGCCCACCAGAGGCATGAGCTCTTCGACTTTGGCGACGATGCGGCGCTGCTCGGCGAGGGGCGGGAGGGGGACGAGGAGAGGTTCGATTTTCTTAAGCGTTATACGGGGAATGCCGGTTCCGCTCATAAGAGATCTGATATAGCGATTAAACAAATCTGTTCTCAAGTAATAGACGAGAAACCAATTCAAAAGTCCGCGAGGCACTTTTATTAGGGCTACGCTGGATAACAGGCTAAATGGCTGATCGATATTGTTTACTGTTACAACACCAGTTGTGGCTCCATCTTTGACTAAGAGAATGTCACCAATAGCGGGATTGCAGCGTTTATAAATCTCCTCGTGAACGGCCTTAGACACATAGGTAATGCCAGCCACCTCAACGCCGTCGTCCTTAATGTTTTTAGCGGTTACGTACATGTAATCACCCGTCGGCATGTTGACAGGAGAGTGGTGGGTACCATCCGTAATCTTGAGTGCCAAACTTCCCATTCTTGCCCACTCCCACCCGTCTGGCACCTCGAACGGAATCTCTCCGTCTATGCACACGGGCTCGCTCTCGCGCCCCTTCGCGTCCACGCGCTTCTCATAGCGGGAGCCATCGGAAGCGTAGCACGCTGCTTTTAGCTACCTTGGATGTTTTTCCGACCGTTTGACGAGTCGTCCGGCACTACCAGGTTCTCACAGCTCCTGCTCAATCAAGTAATCCCGAAACGCTGGCAGCTCGAAAGCCACCACGCCGCGCCTTCGCTCGCCGATTGCGCCGTGGGCGAGGAGCCTGTTTCGGTATTGGCCCGCGTAGGATGCCGACACGCCCATCCGTGCGACGATATCGGCCATGCGGCTTTCGCCCTCATCGGCGAGCATGGCGCGCAGAAACCTGATGTCACCGTCCGACAGGCTGCGGTAGGTGGAATCAAGCACGCGCGCTTTCAGTTCTTTTTCGGCAATGGATATGCCGAGTTCCACGTGCTCGACGGTCACCTTGGGCGCGAGCGGGTCCTGCTCCCACGACCGATAGCCAACCAATTGCATCATGAATGGGAATCCGTTTATCGCCCTCACGGCTTTGTTGAGCGCCTTTTTCTGAATAGTCCGTCCTCCCGAGCGAACAGTTTTGGCGAAGGCGTCTTCTATTTCGCAATTGTCCACGCGTCCCAAATGATGGCTGACGGATCGGCGCAAAAACGACACCGTTTTGTCCTGGAGTAGGGTGGATATGCTGTGCGGCAGGCCGGCCATGAGGAGGGCCACCTTGCGTCCCTCACGAACGAAGTGCTGGTACACGGCTGCGAGCTGAATCATCTCGTCAAGATCGGGCTGCACCTCGTCAACGGCGATAAGCAGTCCCGTGTCGGTTTCGGCTAGTGCATCGAGGATACGGTTCATGCGGGTGCGCCAATTGCCGCGCGCTCGGTCCGAGTGCTCCCATTCCGCATTGACAATTTGGGCTATTCCGATGCCGGTGATACGGCTTTCCACGTCGGGAGCGACAAGGTGTTCTGCGGCTTCAAGCGTTCGCTCCTCTACATCCTCCAACATACCCGGAAGGGCTGTAACGCCCACGGCAATCCACCCTCGCTTGCGAGCTTCTTCAGCTATCAGGGAAAGCAGGGCCGTCTTGCCAGTACCTCGCGCACCGGAGATGACCGTGGAGAGGTCGGGGCTTCTTCCGCTGCGCTCGAACGCGGTTATCATGTCGCCTATGAGCTGCGCACGGCCCGCCATATAGGCAGGAACTTCCCCGAATGTCGGAGTAAAAGGGTTTTCTTCGTAGGGCATGGCAACCTCGCTTCGCAATGATGCGCCCATCCTACGCTTGATTTCTTTCAAACTCCTTGATTCTTTTTAAAAAGCGAACGCGCGCTAAAGGTGCGGAACTGTTTGAGCGCTTGGGACACGGGTGATTTCGGGCTGTGCATACGAGGGTTTCCAAGCCTTCGAACTTCTTCGCTTCCTCATCCCCCACTCTTCGCCCCCTTCATCCCTCCTCGCCTCGCTTTTGCCTCGCAATATTTTGATGAGAATTCGATATGAAAGATTCAGGCGGGCGGGGGAGGTTTTTCGGGCAAGCCCTTAAAATCTAGAATCGTGTGCGATGCGGCTTGGAGGTTTCCCGTGCCGCCGAGGGCCAAGGGGCCGATTGCCCCGCCGGGGGGCCGCCGCATCTGCCCGATCCGTCGCGCCAGCGCGCAGGGTCGGGCGCGCAGATGAGGAAGAAAGGAGAAGGCGTGCCCGCTACCAGGGAAAACCCGTCCATAGGCGTTGGCTGTCGCTCGGTTTCGGCACAGGGCGCCTTGGGCGCCAAAGCTGCGCCGGGCGGCGGTGCGTCGAAGCGGGCCGATGACGCCTATGCCAAGGAGGGGCAAGTCAGGGCCGTCGGCGCCAAGCCGTTCTCCTCCGACAAGGTGGTGTGGAACGCCTGCCATGCGAACTGCGGAAACCGCTGCCCGCTCAAGCTGTATGTGAAAGACGGCGTCATCGTGCGCGTGGAGGGCGACGACGAGGGGTCGGACGGCTTCGGCCCCGGCCGCGTTTTCCAGCTGCGTCCTTGCGTGCGCGGCCGGACGGCCCGCCGCCTCGTCCACAACGAGACGCGTCTCCGAAAACCGCTGCGGCGCGTGGCGGGCACCAAGCGCGGCCAGGGCGTTTACGAGGAGATATCGTGGGAGGTCGCCATCCGCGAGATCGCCGGCATCATGAAGGGCATCAAGGAGGAGTACGGCAACGACGCCTTCTACCTTCAGTACGGCACCGGCCGGATGGACGGCGTCGTGGCAAAGTCGTGGCCGCCCGATGGCACCGTGTTCGCCCGCATGATGAACTGCTGGGGCGGCTATCTGCGCCATTACGGCACGTACTCCGCAAGTCAGATCAGCCGGGAGCTTCCGCTGCTCAACGGCGACGCCCACGCCAACAATGAGGCTGCCGACCTCGTGAACTCCAAAAACATCGTGCTGTTCGGCAACAATCCGGCCAACACCCGCATGTCCGGCTCGGGCATGATGCACCTCGTTACGCAGGTGCGCCTGCGAAACCCCAAGGTCAACATCGTGGTGGTGGATCCGCATCTGTCCGACACCGTCGTGGGCGCGGCCACCACGTGGGTGCCCATCCGTCCCGGCACGGACGCGGCGCTCGTGGCCGGCATGGTGCAGTACCTCCACGCCAACGGCATGCTTGACGAGGCGTTTATCCGCGAGCGGTTCATCGGCTTCTACTCCGACACCTTCCTGGAAGACGTGAAGCAGGGCGAGCCTGCGAGCAACGTGTTCTTCGGCTTCGACAAGGAGGGTGCGCTGGCGGTTGAGGAGGACCTGTCTTACGAGGCATACCTCAACGGCACCGGCGCCTACGAGGGTTCGGGCCCAAAGACCCCCGAGTGGGCCGCAGCCATCACCGGCGTTCCGGCCGGCACCATTCGCGCGCTGGCCGAGCTGTACGTGAACGGCCCCACGGCCACCATTCAGGGCTGGGGTCCGCAACGCCATTTCAACGGCGGCAACTCCGCGCGCGCCATCGGCCTGATCGCGGCCATCACCGGCAACGTGGGCATCTCCGGCGGCGGCTCGGGCGCGCGCGAGGCTGTGGGCGGCGTGGCCTGCAACGTGCCGACCGGGCTGGACTGCTTCCCCGAGAAAAACACGGTGAGAACCTGCATCCCGTTTTTCGGGTGGTTTCGCGCTATCGAGGACTATCGATCCATGAACGACGCCACCTGGGGCATTCGCCGCTACGACGACGAGGGCAACCTGCTTTTAGCCGAAACTCCCGGCGAGATCAGCCTGAAAGCCCCCGTCAAGTTCATCTGGAACTACGGCTCCAACGTCATGATGGGCCAGCATGCCGACATCAACGACTGCCTGCGCATCTACAACCTGCCTGACGAGAAAGACTCCGGTCTGCGCTGCGTGGTCACCTGCGATGTGTACCTGACGCCCACGGCCATGGTCTCCGACTACATTTTGCCGGGCACCACCAGCTTCGAGGAGACGGACGTGGTGCAGGGCGGCGCCGCGTGGGCGGGCTTCGTCCTGTGCGAAAGCCCTGCCATCGACCCGCTGTTCGAGTGCAAGCCCGTCTACGAGATCTGCTCGCTTCTGGCCGAGGAGCTGGGCGTGGCCGAGGAATTCACCGAGGGCAAATCCCAGGAGGACTGGGTGCGCTGGTGCTACGAAAAAGGCAAGAACGCCGGCGAGGACCTTCCGGACAGCTTCGAGGAGTTCAAGGAAACGGGCCTGTTCAAGCGAGCCGATTGTCACGAACCCCAGGTGCACGCCCCCAAGGCGCTGCCCACGCCCTCCGGTAAGTACGAGGTGTTCTCCAAGCAGGCGTACAACATCTCCAAGCAGTGGGACCTCACGGCTGCCGGCTTTGTGCCCGAGGACGGCCTGGACCAGATCACCCCGTGTCCCGTATGGTACGAAAGCTTCGAAGGATACGGGGATGCGGAGACACGAAAGGGCTACCCTTTCCAGCTGATCGGCCATCACGCCAAAACGCGCACGCATTCCTCGTACGGCAACGTGGACTGGCTTGAGTCCGTGGCGCCGCAGCAGTGCTGGATCAACGCGCGGGATGCCGCCGGCTTGGGTGTGGAGAACGGCGACGAGGTGATTGTGTCCACCAAGCGTGGCCGCGTGAAGATCGCGGCCAAGGTGACCGAGCGCATTATGCCCGGCGTAGTGTCCATTCCGCAGGGCGCGTGGTACAGCCCCGAGAGCCGCGACGTTGGCAAACTGGGCAGTGTGGACAACCTTGATCTGGGAGGATGCATCTCGGTGCTGACTTCGCAGCGGCCCACGGCCATTTCGAAGGGCAACGGCGTGCACTCCAACCTCTGCAGGATCGAGAAGGTGCAGGGCGCGGGGCGAACGGCACGAGACGCAAGGCGTAAAGGGGGCGAGTCATGACCCAATACGGATTCTATGTGAACACGGACATCTGCATAGGTTGCAAGGCGTGCATGACCTCGTGCTTCGACCGCAACGATCTGGAGGTTCCACAGAAGTTCCGCACGGTGTTCGAGTTTGGCGGCGGCGCGTGGGAAACGGACGCCGACGGCGCGTTTATCAACACGGTCTTCTGCTACTACGTGTCTGTGACCTGCGGACAGTGCGAGAGCCCCTCTTGTGTGGAGGCGTGTCCTACGGACGCCATGCGGAAGGATCCGGAGACGGGCATTGTGGACAACGACAAGGGTGCGTGCGTTGGCTGCATGTCCTGCGAAGCGGCCTGCCCTTATGGCCATCCGGCGCGAATGGCCGATGGACTCTCGCACAAGTGCGTCATGTGCGCCGATCTCGCCGAGGGAGGCGTGCCCGACCCGACGTGCGTCAAGGCGTGTCCGGTGCGCGCCATCGAGTTCGGCCCCATCGAGGATTTGCGCGCGGCGCACGGCGAAGTTGACGCGCTGGGTGAGCTGACGAACGAGACGGGTCCGAACGTGGTGTTCAATCCGCACCGGTCCTCCGGACGGGGCGGTGCGCTCATGAACCCGGCAGAGATCGGCCATGGGGCGAACGGAAAGAGGCCCCAGCGAGAGTGACGCACCGTGACAGCAGCGTGACAGCGGCAGCGTGACAGCGGCGTGACAGCGGCGTGACAGCGGGACGGGGATAACGTCACCACACGTGACAGCGGAGTGACAGCAGGACGGGGATAACGTCACCGGGATAACGTCACCAGGTGGCAGCGGACAAGAGTGACAGCAGAGTGACAGCAGGAGCGACAGCAGAGTGACAGCAGGAGTGACAGCAGCACAGTGACAGCAGAGTGGTGACGTTATCCCCGTCCTGCTGTCACTCTGCTGCTGTCACTCTCGCGCTCTGCTGTCACCCTACGGTGCTGTTGTCACGAAATGAAACTCTATGAACGTTTGAGGTGCTGGGAAGTGGCGTGTATGGAGGCGGTGGAGGACAGCACCTTACTCGTGGCAGGTGTAGCATTCGAACACGCCGGCGTGGTGGCAGCTTTCGCAGATTTGAGGGGCGCGGTTGGCGGGGGAAGTGGCAACATCGGCGGCATTAGTGATGTCAGCGGCATTGGAGGTGGTGTTGCTGGCGGAGTGGAAATCCTCGTGCGGGTTGTGACAGTTGGCGCAGGCGATAGCTGCGTGGCTTTCGTCGGCAGGCAGGTTGTGGGGGTTCGCTACGGTGCCGTTGGCGTCGGTGAGTACGGTGCTGTGTGCGGTGGCTTCCGCAAGCTCCGTCGCGTTGTGGCAGCGCTCGCAGGTCTCATCGGCGATGGTGGCTGCGTGCGCAGTCTTGCGGGTTGAAAGGGCGCTCACATCGGCGTGTGCTTCTTCGAGCACTGATGCATCGTTATGGCAGGTCAAACACGCGTCGGCGCTGAACTGCTCCTGTGCGCAGGGAACGGATGCCAACGACGCATCCTCGCCCACATGGCACGCCGCGCACGTGCTTTCAGGCGACCAGTGCCACTGCGTATCCGGCTCCAAGCGCCCGACAGAACCAACCCCCGATGTCAGAACCGCATCTTCAACTTCGGGCTGACACCCCGCAACCAAAGCGACGGCAACCGCAAGGACCGCAGTCGCTATTGCTCGCGCACCCTTTCCGCATTGCATGTTACTTTCCCAGCATGTCCTTCAAATCTTGCATGCTGCCGGCGTTGAACCCCTCGCTGAACGAACTGGGCACTACAATCAGGTTGTTGCCGCCCTCTTTCACGCTCTCGTTCACCATGCTGGCCATGCGCACCTGAAACGCCAGGTCATCCTGGCGGTAGAGTTTGGCGGCCTCAAGGTAGAGCTCGGCCACCTGATGCTCGATTTCGGCCAGAATGAGGCGCGCGTTGCTCTCCTGCTGGGCCTGCGCTTCGCGCGACATGGCGTCTTGCAGGCTTTCGGGGATAAGGATGTTGCGGATCTCGACGGAGAGGATGGCGATGCCCCAGTCGCTCGTTTTGGCGTTGAGTACTTCGCGCAGCTCGGCGTCCAGTTGGGAGCGGCGTGTGGAAATGTCGGCCAGGTTGATGCTGCCAATGGCGTCGCGCAGCGCCGTCTGGGCCGACCACGAGACGGCGGCCGGATAATTATCCACCTCGCACCAGGCTTTTTCCGGGCTGACCACCATCCAGAACAGCACGGCATCGATGTCGGTAGGCACAAGGTCGGCAGTGAGGGCCTTCTCCGCGGAAAACGGCGTCACGGTGATGCGCTGGTCCACGCGCAGGGCGGCGGATTCCAAGAAGGGGATGGTGAAAAAGATACCCGGCCCCTCCACGCGGTTGAAGCGACCGAGGCGCAGCACGACCACTTTCTCCCATTGTTGGGTGATGTGCGCCGTCATGAGCGCAATCACCAGGTAGGCGCCCGCAATGAGCGCAAGCCACAGCGGATAGCCGCAGTAGAGCACAATGCCTAAGGGTAGCGCTGACACCGCGAACACAAACGCCTCGAAAAACACCACGCCCATGCGCGTGGAGAGGGGGCGCTTCGCGGGAGCCAGGGGAGGCAGGCTCTGGGCGCGCTTGGCTTTCTTTCCTTTTTTACCCGACACGGCGAGACGCTTTCTGTGATTCGTTGGCGGGCGTGGTTGCGTTGTCATCGGTGTCGGCGGCGTCGATGGTTACTTTTACTCCCAGATGGTCGGCTATTGCTCGCACGGCCTCCTCCGGGGTCATGCCAAGGTCGAGCAGCTTTGTTGCGTACTCGGATGCCACCATGCGCGCGTCGTTTTCGAACGCAACAAACCGGGAGTTGCCCAGGTCGGCCACGTGCGAGCCGCGTCCTACCTGCACCTCTATAAGACCGCTGCTTTCAAGGTCATGGTACACCTTGTTGACGGTGTGGTAGTTGATGTCCAGCTGCACGGCCAGCTCGCGCACCGTGGGCAGCTGGTCGCCCGGCTGATAGGCCCCCGACGCAATGAGGTAGGTGAGCCGCTTTTTCAGCTGCACCCAAATAGGGATGTCGCTTTTCTTGTCGATGCGATACGTTTCGAACGGATCCATGCTGCGCCTTTCCCTGGTCGAGTGCGTGTGCGAAGGACGGGTGCCTGCGGGCCTTTCGAGGCTTGCTGGGGCTTGCTTGTGCGTCGGAGCGGCGCGGGAAGGTGCTCTGCCCGCGCTGTTCCTCCGCATGTTATAGTATTATATTGTTATCGAACAATCAATGGGGAACAGGCTCGTCTATTCGGGGAGAGGCTTGTGGGAGGAGTGTGACAGGAGTGTGACAGGAGGACGGGGATAACGTCACCTTCTCGATACTCTGCCTCGTACGCAGCCACTTGCCAACTCAGGCGTGAGCGGTAACTTGTACGGAAGGGGGTGTGCGTGAACATGGCGGCTGATGCAACAGGGGGAATCACGCGGCGTGCGTTGGCGAAAAGCGCGCTTGCGGCATGCACACTGCCGCTTGCTGGCGTGCTTGGGGCGTGTGGAGCGCAGCCGGATGATGGCATGTTGAGGGAACGGGCGACATCGGGGACGCGCGCGGCAGATCAAGGCAGCGCAGGTGACACGCAGGTCGGAAATCGGGGCGAAAGCTCTGTTGCAAACGCGGCCGAACGTACGGCTGAAAGTCAAACCGTTCGCCAATCTAGCATCTCCCAACTGGGATTTTGGATGGATTCCCGCGTGTGCGTAGGATGCTTAGCATGCGCGAACGCGTGCCAGGAGCACAGCGGCGCGCCCGAGGGGTGCAATCCGCGACGTACGGTGGTGTCCTATGCGTTCGAGGGCGGCGCGTCGCGGTTCGTCTCGCTTGCGTGTATGCATTGTGCTGAACCTGCCTGCTTGTCCGTGTGTCCCGCATCGGCTCTCTCGAAGGTCGAGGGCGGCGCGGTGGTGGTGGACCGGGAGCGGTGCATTGGGTGCCGCTACTGCCGGCAAGCGTGCCCGTTCGACATTCCGCAGTATGCGGATGGACTCATGGACAAGTGTGACCTGTGCACGGGCGCGGGCGTGCCGACGGGCGCTGATCCGTGGTGCGTGCAGGCATGCCCCTCGGAAGCGTTGGGCTTTGGACCGCTTGACGAACTGCGCGAACGCGCGGGGGACGCTGCGCGGCAGGTGGAGGCGCCCACCGTGCCGTCGCTGATTGTGTCGTAAGGCGGTGCAGGCGATGGGTAAGCGCAACGGGCGGGCGAGAGGGGTCGCATGATCGAGTTTCAATCGACATGGGGCTGGCCGGCGGCGCTGTACCTGTTTCTTGGAGGGTTGGGCGCGGGCATGTTCGCGGCGGCAAGCGGGCTTCTTGTCCTGGGGCGCAAACGACACCGTGCGGCTGTGGCTGCGGCGTATGGGCTAGCCACGTTGTGTTTGGCCGTGGGGTTGCTGGCGCTTTTGTGGGAGGTGGGCAGCCCCTTGCGCGCGCTTGTGCTGCCACGAAGTTTTACCAACATGGGATCATGGATGGCGCGCGGCGCATGGGTGGTGATCATGGCGCTTGCGGTATGTGCGTTGGCTGCAGCGCTGGCGTCTAAGCGGGCGTCCAAAGCACTTGCGCGCGCCTGGCGGTGGCTGCCCGGCGCTCCCAAACTGCCGCGCAAACAGCTTTTGCGCGTGTGCGCGGTAGCGGGGTCGGTGCTGGCGATGTTCGTGGCGTTCTACACCGGCGCGCTTTTGGCCTCGGCACCGGGTGTGCCGTTTTGGAACTCGTGGTTGTTGCCAGTGTTGTTCACGGTATCAGCGTTGGGGGCGGGTGCGAATGCCGTGGCTGCGCTCACGGTGATAACGGGCAGCGCGAGGAAGGTGTCGCGCGTGCGGCGGCGGTTGTTCGCCTACTGCTCGATGGGTGTTGCGGTGGCAGAGGGTGCGGTGCTGACGGTGTATCTGGTGGGTATGCTGCAGGGTTGGGGCGCGTTGGACCCGGTGGCAGCCAAGGCGACCGCCGTGTCGGCGCACGCGCTGGTAGCGGGTTCGCTGGCTGTGCCGTTTTGGGCGCTGGCTGTGGGATTGGGGCTGGTAGGGCCTGTGGTTACGTCGGCGGTCAGCCTGTTTGTGCGAAAACGCGCGGGGTTGGCGCTTGTTGTAGTGGGTGCGGCAGGCGCGCTTGCGGGGGAGTGCGCCTTGCGGTTTTTGTTCCTCTACGCGGGTGCAAGTGCCGACTACGTGGGCAGCACGCTTGCGGAGGTGGTGAGCATTGCGAGCATCGCAACGCCTTTCGCAACAATGTTCTAAAAATATATTAATATAGAACAATCAGGCTCGTATGATGACGCCATCGGAGCAAAGTTATAGAACTTTATAACTTAAAAGGGCTCCACAAGAGAGGTTGTCCGGCCGCAACGGCCGCCAGCCGGGATGAAAGGGGATCGCCATGGACGTTTCAAGAAGGGACCTGCTCAAAGGCGGTGTCGTCCTCGCTGCTGGAGCCGCCGCCAGCGCCGCGGTGGGCATGGCCGGCTGTGCAAGCGACAACGCTTCGAGCAGTGCGGGAGAAACGGCTTCTTTCTTGCCTGAAACGTGGGACTACGAGGCTGATGTTGTTGTTTTGGGATTTGGTGTTGCCGGAGCAACAGCTGCCACTACTGCCGAACGTGCGGGTGCCTCGGTCATTGTGGTCGAGCGAGATACGTTCGACTCGAGGCTTTCGAACACGCGCATGTCGGGTGGTCTTATCCATTGTCCCGATGGTGATGGGAAGGCACTGCGACAATACCTTCGCTGCATGTTTGACGGAGGAAACCTGCCGGGAATGTCTGAAGGAGAGTACTCTCCGTTATTTATTGATGACATGGTTGATAAATTTGCTGAACTTCAGCCTGGTTTGCTGGATTTCGTATCGAGCCTTGACCCCGACATTATGTTCAACCGCTTTGGCGGTGCTGCGTTTCCTACGTTTCCCGGTGCGGAAGAATCGGGCTATGCTGTATATGCCCCGTCGTTTGCGGAGGAGACGACCACGGTGCATGGAAACCACCTGGACAAACTTGAGACAAGTTGGGGGCAGGCCCTTATGATGGCGTTCGAAACCGAGTTGATAGACAATGAGCTTGTTACGTTTCTTTGGGATACGTACGGCGAGGGCCTCATCCAAAATGAAGCCGGCGAAGTCATTGGTTTAAAAGCTCTGTCTGGTGGGCCGGAGGGTGACCCTGTGTATATCAAAGCAAAGCGGGGTGTGGTGCTGGCGTCGGGAGGTTATGAGTATAACGAAGAAATGCGGCGAGCGTTCATCGAAGGTCCGGCAGTTTCGGGGTGGGCATTTTACGGCACCCCAAGCAATACGGGTCAGGGTATCTTGATGGGACTTAAGGCGGGCGCTCAAATGCTCAAAGCGTCAAAGTGCTCGTGTCGTATGATATTCGCTTGTCCTGACGTCGAATTTAATGGGCTGCGGTTCGGGCTTAATACCGACGCATCAGTAGGTACTGAGGGCACCTATTGCGTCAATGCGTACGGGAATCGCTTTATAGATGAGACGAAATTCACAAAGGATCCTTCGAGGTATTTCTCCTATAAAGAGGCAGTCCACATGGATATCACTGAACTCGACTACCCCAATGTTCCGTCCTATCTGATCTTCGATGATGTTCGCCGTCAGAAAGGGGCGTTAGCTTCCGAGCTTTGGGGACTCATCCCGTTCGAATGGGATGACCTTAACGAAGAAGCTATAAATGCCGGATGGATCCTTAAAGCTGACACCTTGGAGGAGCTTGCCGAGTTGATTCGCTCGAGTCATGAGGATAATGCGGGTCGTATGTCCGCAGAGAACCTTCTTGCTGCAAACGCTCAGTACAACGAGGCATGCGAAACAGGTGTTGACACCGCTTTCGGTCGTGTGCCTAAGGCTTCGACAAACGCATACACTGAAGGAGAAACCGGCTGGACGAAATGCGAAACGCCGCCGTTCTATGCAATGCCGCTTGTTGCGGGTGGTCCCAACACCAAGGGTGGGTTGCTGACCAATGCAGATCGCAATGTTGTTGACTGGAGCAATAACCCTATTCCGCGCCTGTACAGTGCCGGCGAGATGTCATCTTGCTTCAAGTGGGTATACCAATCCGGTGGCAATATCACCGAAGGATTAGTGTGCGGACAGATTGCGGGCGAGAACGTGGCTGCTGAGGAACCGTGGAGCGAATAACGGGGACGGGCTTTTGCTGAAGCCGTTCGTTGAGAACGAAGTGCTTGTGCGTAGGCACGCTGTGTTGAAGTGATGGGATGAAGCATGTTAAAGAAGACTCAAATTGCAATCTTGGCGGTGTGTGTCGCTTTTGTATCAGCCCTTGTAGTAGGGTGCGCGCCTCAAGAAAACGGCGATGGTGTCTCTGGTGGATCAACTGCCGAAGGAGTTGCCGTTCAGATGGAGTGGAGTCCCGACATGGATTGCTCCGTATGCCACGCTGCTGAACAGGAGTCTTTTGCGAATGCTGATTGTGTTGCATCGCTTCATTCTGGCGAATCTTGCATCGACTGCCATAGTGATATCGAGATGTTGGCAGATGTGCATGAAGGAAAAACTGTACAGGACAGCATGCCGAGCAAGCTGCGTAAGACGGACGTTGACGCTAGTCTCTGCACGACATGTCATGATTTGAAAGAATTGGCAACAACGACAGCTTCATCGACAATTCTGACGGATTCCAATGGAAAGGTGGTCAACCCGCATGATCTTCCGGCTGTCGATGAGCACCAGGATATTTCTTGCGGTGATTGTCACAAATTCCATTCAGAATTAGAGAAGAGTACCGCAGAAGCTCTCGCACCTGAAAAATGTGCTAGCTGCCACCACGCAGAGGTATATGAATGTCATACGTGCCATTCGTGATATCAGTGTAAGATTTACACAGGGTCGTTTAGGGCTATCGGCCCCAGCGACAATGACCTAACCTCTCCCTCCCTCTCGCTTCCCCCCGGCGCCCCGGTGCCGGGGGGAAGTGCGTTTGGAGAGGATTATCCGCGCTTTCTTCTGTATGTGCGTGATGCCGTGGATCCCTGCGTCTCTATCTTGCCTAATTCGATAGCTTGTGCCAGGTAGCGTCGTGCGGTTCGCGTACTGACACCTGCCGCCTCCGCAAGTTGTGCGGTCGTTATAGAGTCATGATGATTCAAGAGTTCGTCGAGGACCATATCCACACTTCTTGTGGCTGCGGAGACACTTTCTATTGTCTCTGGCTGAGATAGGGAGATTGCCACATGTGCCTCAAATACGTCTCCGTCGAAAAGCTCCGGGTTCGTACCCGTGTATTCTTGGGAGTACTTGTAGAGGTTGCGAGTGCCGCTGCCCATTTCTTCAGCCAATCCAATCTGCGTGAAGAAGTCTGCGATGAGCGGGTTTTTTGGCCTTGGGGAGAAATCCGCAAGAGTTATCTGGCCAACGTATATTGATTTGCTGGCGTTTTTGGTATGGATGCCCTCTTTGTCGATTGTAATCTGGGCCGGCATGGCGCTTAGGAATTCCTGGTGAATGAGTACGTTGGATATGAGCTCTCTCACTATGACATCACGGGCGCTTATCCGCGAATTCTCTTCAAGGAGAAATCTGTCCGGCATGTGCTTTCTACAAAATGCGCTGAGTTGGTCGTATGCTTCTATGAGATTAGTCCTGACCATGAGACGGTCATCGTAGCGGTCGGTATCCTGTATGCGGACAGTAGCATCTGTGATATAAGTGGGACATACCGACCGTATCACCTCATCTGTTCCAAGCAGCAGGGCTGCGGCGAGCGTGTAGCCGCTTGTACCATTCTCTCGGTCGTGAGCGTAGAGGCCTGCTGCTCTCAAAAGTTCTTCATCGTTGAGACGGCCCCATGGATGGTCGCGCTTGTTTGCAACAGCCATTCCTCGGGCTTTCTCTATCAGCTCTGGTCGTAGGTCATCCATGCTCATGTACGGGTAGACTTTTCGTTCTGTGTAATATCCTTTCTTTCGGATATACATGAGTGAGATTTGGTCATCGCTTTCGATTTTGGCGTCAACGTCGGCTATGCGGTCATACACTGTGTTTTTGTACCGATAGACCGATGGCCCCATGGGTACTCAAACTCGTAGGACTGTTTTACTGCCGTGGTCTATCTTTTCGAATTCCAGCGATGGTGCGATGTTGAAAAGGTTTTTGTTGTTCGCAACATTGATAATATTGCGTTCGATTTCTAGGACGGCGTTTTCTCTTACGCCGCTGACCGTCCCGTCGTTTTCGACCCCGAGATATATGCTACCGCCAATCCTGTTGGCGAATGAGCAGATTGTTTCAAACGTGTCGTTGTGAGGGGTGTCTCCGCATCTTTTGAACTCTATGCTTTGGCCCTCACCTTGTGCTATTTGTCTGTCGAGTTCGTCTGGCGACATGTTCTCTCCTGACATCTTCGGACATCTTCGGACATCTTCGGCCATCTTCGGACATATTGCAAGATGTTGTCCGAAGATGGCCGAAGTTCGGACAACTCACCGTGACTCCGCCGGGGGTAATGTCGTCTTTGGAGTGTGGTGCATCTCGAAGGCGATTTCGTCTCGTTCCGTTCCGTGTCATGTCCGCGCTAAAAAAGGCGACCCGTTCTCCGTTATGGTCGAGACGGATTGCTCTGAAACTCCGTAATTGCATTATATTTATGGTGACAGACACAGGACGGGGATAACGTCACCTTCGAGGCGTACCGCACTCTGAAGGTGACGTTATCCCCGTCCTGTGTCACCCTTCGTCCTGTGTCACCCTTGCCAGCGCCGAAGAGGACATTTCCGAGATGATTGCGAGCGCAAGCGGCGCCTACGACGGAAACGAGGCCGCGCTCAAGATCAGGACGATGCATCTGCTGTACGAGAGCATCAAGAAGTCCGGAGGCACTGTGGTCACCGTCCCCTCGGCCCTTTCCGATGGTCTGGGCGCGTCAGCCGAGGACGTTGCGAAGGCCCTTGGCGAAAAGTAGGGCCGCTTCGTTGTCAAGGGGATGCGCGTGCGACAAGCCGTCGCGCGCTTCACAGCAGGGGGGTGTTCTTTCCGTAAAAATCACCCGTTTCCATCTGCGACAGCAAGAGAGACTTTTTTGTTGGGAATGCCCCAAACCCTTATGAAAGCTTACATCGATTGCTTTCTAATAGTCCAATCGTCATTTTCCGTTTTTCTTTCTGCATAGCTTCCGCAAGGCATAGCGCACAAAGCACCAATAGAATGATCAAAATCAAAAACTTCTTTGAGCGACACCAGCTCGGCTTCGCTTATGCCATGCTCTTTCCCGCATAAAAATTGCCACATCCCATCATCTTCATCATGCGATACATACAGAATTGGCGCTTCTTTCTCTGCTATATGGCAGCAAATAATAGAGGCTGTATTAGGTGCATCGCAAAAAGGAAATTCCACGACTAATGCCCTTTCCTGGTTTCACTTTATCAACTTGTTTAAAATATATTTTATCACTCGCATTTGATTTTTTTTGCGAGAACCTTTTTACCAACTCGTTCGGTGCGACAGTCCAATCCCCGTGCCCCTTCGATCATGGGTTCATCCCGTAGCGCATCTTCGGCCATGTTGCATGATATTGACCAAAGATGGCCGAAGAGTGGCGTGCCAAGTGCATAGACGTACATACGGCATCTCCCTGTGGACTACAGGCAAGGAGCAAGGTGCAGAGGGAGACATATCCGGTTGCCTTCAACCTTAATGTTTTTGGTATGCAGCACGCATTGCGTGTCAATTCGCGATGTGAACTTCGCTTTGAACTTGTCAAGGGAAGATGTGGCATGGCGTTTTGTCGATTTAACTTCGATGGGGCATACTTTTGCTTTCGGCGTCTTTTGGGCTATGAGAAAGCCGATCTCAGTGACGGAGAGTGACGGAGGACGGGGATAATGTCACTTTAGAGGCGCGCCGCACCCCGAAGGTGACGTTATCCCCGTCCTCTGTCACGAAACATTCGTGGCCGCACTGCGCGATGCGTGGAGGTTGCGAGGCGGACTGGATTGAGGGGTTTGGTGGCTGTCAAGCTTTCCGTGCGTTGGGCAGCTCGCCTCGGCACAACATAGTGCCGACATCAGACCCTCGGGTCGCCCTTCGCCAGATCCCGCAGCTCTTCTTCCCGGTGAACCTCGCATTTGAGGAAAAGGTTGCGACGGTGGGTTTTCACTGTTTCGCGGGCGATGACCAGCTCCGAGGCGATGTCGTCGATGCTCTTGCCCTCCAGCATCAGCTCAAGGATCTCCGTTTCGCGCGCCGTGAGTCCGAAACGCGCGGCCAAGGAGCGCGCGGCGTCTTCTTGACTGATCTCACCCTGAGCCTTCGACGAAGATACGGCGTTCCCGTCGTACAGGGAAATGGGGGCGAGATCGTAGTCGTTGGGCAAGATGAAAATGGTCGCAGCAATGATCAGGGCGGCGATAATGCTGAACCAGGCGGATAGGTCGGCGTCGGACACTCCCTGGGCCATAAGAGCAAGGCAGGCCTGGCCGCCAAAGAAGACAAGGACCCCGTGCACGCCGTATGCGAAACCGAACAGTCGAAGCGCCGAGGCTCCGTTGCGCCAACATTGATGAACGAGAACGGCGACGCTCAGTATTTTGACGAGTTCGTCGCATGCCGATCCGCACGTGTCGGAAATAAGATCCATCAATGGAAACTGAGTGGGCATCAGCAGAAACACGACGGCGGTGAAGGGGAGCAGGATGCGGCAGACGAACGAGAGGCGAAACCGGGATCCCCATATGGCCATGCCAAGGAGGACGATGCAGGCCATGGCTAACGAGCCGACGGCTGTGTAAGAGCCAGAGGCGAACATCGCGTTCCCGATCATGGGTTCGCGAAACGCGAGCGCGAAACCGAAAAGGGACAAGAGTGCGACTATGCGTGCAAAAAGATTCCTGTCGACCGATGCTTTGGGACTCGCTTCGAGGGGGCTAACGAATCGGCCGCTCAATTTCAACGAGAGGATTGCGATTGAAGGGGCAATGAATCCGCAGAGGATCAAGGCTTCAGTTCCTGCCGTGTAAAGCGGGGCGACAAGGGAGGGGGTCACCAGCGCAGAGAGAAGGTAGCATATGAGCGCTGCGAGTGGTTTGAGGAATGTGATCGATTCGAACCAGAGCATGGAGGTTGCACCGATCCCCAGTCCTCCGAGGCACGCGCCGCCGAACTGTAGCATGGAAGCGACGCTCGGCATGCGAATCGAGGCGATCATGAGCACGGCGCTTGCCGTCATGGCCGCCGCACTCGCTAGGTAGGCGGATCGTTTGTCCACGAGGGACGAAACGCGCGTTGCCATTGCGAAACAGCAGAAGAATCCCACTGTTCGGAACAGGATGAACACTTGATGGGAATTGCACGGCGTGTCGGGAAGATCTATAAGTTCCCCAATGAAGAAAATGTCGGCCCATCCATGGAACAACGCGTAGGCCGTCGTGAGCAACGCCATTGCGCGGCATGCCTCAAGGGGAATCCCCGCCTTTTGCGTCCCTGCTTCCATGTAGACCTCTCCCTTTGCGGCTCTCGCTTTTCGCAGCCATCGCCGTGTCACGCCCTCGTTTCCCGTCTGATTCGTCGGTGAATATTATAAAAGCCGGCAGGGCGGGGCATCAAATGCCGTCCTCCGACAAACCTGGATTGACGGTTTTGGCCTTTGATCGCGAACGGACAACATAATAGCTGGTCATAAGGCATAACTGCGCGCCGGTTAGAAAAGGGGTTAGAAGCGGTTAGAAAATCTACCCTTGAATTTAAGCGATTGCCGGTAGTGTTCATCGCTCGTCTTTTCCCTATCGTCGTATTCGACGAGGGGGGTGAGAAACCAATGGAGAACACGAAAGACATGGAGAGCGCGGTTGGGAGCATCAGGCGACGCATCTCATCCGAGCCTCGCTGCGAGAAAGCGCTCTATCGTATTTTGAAAGACTGCATCGAACCGATATCGTTCGACGATTTGGAGCAAAGGATTTGCTTGTACCCTGAGATGAGGGTGCGGCCTCAGGAGCCATCGACGCTCGTTTCGTGGTTGGTGGACGTCGGCGCGCTCGAGGCCGCCGAGTTTGGCGGCGACCCTGCTGCAATTGCGCTGACCGCCACCGAAGCGGGAAGGGCCGTGTGCGCCGCGCACGAGGATTCTGACGATGTGGGGCGCCTTATAGAGGAAGCCGGCCCTCTTGGGCGCGCCTATCGGCGCGTGCTCGAACTCTGCCGCGTCCCTCGGACGAAGAAGGCTTTGGAGGAGGCGCTTGTGGCAGAGGGACTCCTCGATACGAGAGCGCGGCAAGTGAGCTGCTTCCTTGACAAGCTTGAGAAGGCTGGCGGCCTGGTATGGGACGGGGGTTGGACGACCACGCAGCGCGGCTTCGCGTATCTCGGCTAGCCAGTTCGGTTTCACAAGGCAATCGACGACAATGAAAAGAGGAGGATCGATGGGCAAAGCTCAAATCACCCGCAGGTCGTTCATCGGCGCGACCGCCATAGCGGGTTTGGCCGCCGCCGTGGCGGCAGACGCGGAACTGACGGGTCTTGTATCCAAACCCAAAGAGGCGTTTGCGGCCGAGGAATCCGAAACGAGGATTGTGAAAACCCTTTGCGCCGGCTGCGTGGGCCGCTGCGGCGTGCTCGCTCACGTGCAGAACGGCCGTGTGGTGAAGCTTGAAGGCGACCCGGATCACGTGTACTCGAAAGGCAACATCTGCGCCAAGGGGCTCTCGTTCATCCAGGCGCTCTACAACCCCAATCGCATCAAGTACCCCTTGAAGCGCGTGGGGGAGCGCGGCTCGAACCAATGGGAGCGCATCAGCTGGGAGCAGGCGATAGACGAGATAACCGACCAGCTTCTTGAAATAGAGGAAAAATACGGCGCCGAAGCCATCCAGGTGGGATACACCGGCGGCGGCTCCACCTATTACGACGGCTATGCGAGCCGGTGGTGCCATGTCATGGGGTGCCACAAGTACGAGCCGGGCGGCTTGCAGTGCCTGCAACCGCGCCAGACCATGTCGAGGCTCATGTGGGGTCAGAACAACAACGACTTCGTGAGCTACGAAGGTCTTAACGCTGAGTTCATCTGCGGCGATCAGACCAAGTGCATGGTGCTGTGGGGGTCGAACCCCTCAAGCTCGTGCGTGGCGAGCGCCGGGCGCCCCGCCGCGCAGATTCGGGCTTGGGGCGCGAAGACGGTGGTGGTCGATCCGCGCATGACCGCCGATGCCGCGAAGGCCGACGTCTGGCTACCGGTGCGTCCTGGCTCCGACGTGGCGCTGCTCATGTGCTGGATCAACTACATCATGGACAATCGTTTGTACAACGAGGAGTCGGTGCTGCGTTGGACCAACATGCCCTATCTGATCAACCTTGAAACAGGGTTCACCCTCAAACCTGAAGAGGCGGGATTCGAACCCGAAGAGCTTGCCTACGTGGTATGGGACGCTAACACCAACGCCGCAAGGAAGATGTCCTACCCCTACGATGAAAGCTTGGCGCCTGCTTTGGAGGGCGGCCCCTACGTGGTGAACGGCATCGAGTGTAAGCCGGCGTTCCAGCTCATCCACGAACGCTGCAGCGAGTGGACCGTCGAGAAAGCCGCCGAAACCTGCTGGCTCGAACCCGGCATGATAGAGGAGGCCATCCGGCTGTACGCCGAGAACACGCCGGGATTCATGTCCATGGGCATGACCGGCGACCACGCCGTGAACTCGCCTCAGGTGGGCATTTGCCAGCTTATCTTGGAGGCCATGCTGGGCAATTACTCGAAGCCCGGCACCATGATGCAGATGTTCTCCGCCGACGGCCCTTACTGGCCCGAACCTGGCACTCTGCAGCATTTCATGAGCGAAGAGCAATACAAGAAGCGTTTCGGCTGCATCGAGTACAAGGCCGGCTGCAGGCGCGAATGGACGCACAACTCGCTCATGCTCGACGGCATCATGACCGGCGAGCCTTATCGGGTGCGTGCTGTCATCGAGCGGTCGTGCAATAAGATGATCAACATGCCCAACGCCGCCAAATGGGCCGAGGCCTACGAATCCATGGACCTCAACGTGCATCACTTCATGTACCCCACGTCGTTCTCCATGTTCTGCGACTATCTGCTGCCCACCACCGAGTGGCTTGAGAATCACTGGGGTGCTGGCCTGGAGAACAAGTTCTACGTGCGTCAGCCTACCACGCACTTGTGGGAGGCGGTGGAGGATCCCATGCTCTTTTCCCTGCTGGCCAAAGCCATGGCTGACAAGGGGCATCAGCGCTTCATCGATTCTTTCGATCCGGAGAAGTGCAAGCCCACGCCCGAGAACCTTCCCGAGGGCTTCCTGATCGACCCGGGCGAGGCAACCCAGATTCCATGGGAGGCTACCATGGAGGATATGCTCACCGCCAATTTCCGCTCTCAAGACCCCGATGCTATGAGTTGGGACGAGTTGTGCGATTACGTGCAGGAGCACGGTTATTACCAGGAAACCTCCGACGAGGACTATCAGCAGTTCTACGTGTATGCGCAAATCGACGAGGAAACGGGCAAGCCCCAGGGCTTCAGCACCCCTTCCAAGAAGCTCGAATGCTACGGCGAGCAGATCATCACGCTCGGTCGCACCGGCGCTCCCTGGGCGTTCTACGAGCTGGAGCCCGCCAGCTATGAGTACGATCCGCTGCCGTACTACCGCGAGCCCAACGAAAGCCCGCTTGACGAGGAGCTGGCGGCGGAGTACCCGCTCGTCATCACCGGCGGCCATGTGAGCATGTACACGCACGGCACGCTGCGCAACGTTCCGTGGATTCGCGAGCGGTTCCCCGTGCCTGAAGTGTGGGTGAACCCCGTGGACGCTGAGAAGTACGGCATCGAGCACAAGGGTTGGGTGTGGATCGAGAGCAAGCGCGGAAAGACGCAGGCGCGCGCCAACATCACCAAGCGCATCGCTCCCGGCGTCACTTGGATGGAGCGCTTCTGGTATCCCGAGACCGTGGGCACTTCCACCAAGGGCTACACCGAGTCCAACATCAACATGCTCACGGATGACCAAGGACCCTTCGCCGACTTCATAGGTTCGGTCACCTACCGCGGCTTCCAGGTGAAGATCACCCCCGCCGACAGCGCGCCCGAGGGCATATGGACCGAGCCCGAGCAGTTCGAGGCGTGGCTGCCCAACTTCGACGAGGTGGAAGTGACCGACGACAAAGACCAGTTCAAGGGGGTATATTAAATGAGCAAGATGACCATGGTCATCGATCTGGACCGCTGCATCGGTTGCTATGCGTGCGAGATCGCCTGCAAACAGGAAAACGACGTGAGCCTGGGTTCGTATTGGAACAAGGTGCAAACCATGGGGCCCTACGGCGACTTCCCCCATGTGGAGATGTACTTTCTGCCCACCATGTGCCAGCACTGCGAGAATCCCACGTGCGTGAGCGTGTGCCCCACGGGCGCCACCCACCAGCGCGAGGAGGACGGCATCGTGCTGGTTGACCGCGACAAGTGCATCGGCTGCCAGTACTGCGCGATGGCCTGCCCCTACGGCGCGCGCACGTTCAACAAGAAGCAGAAGGTGGTGGAGAAGTGCACGCTGTGCGCGCATCTGCAATCCGTGGGCGACAAGCCGGCGTGCGTGAAGTGCTGCTCGGGCGCGGCGCGCCTGTTCGGCGACGCGGAGGATCCCGAAAGCGACGTGTCGAAGGCGCTGGCCGAGGCCGGCTCCGACGCCGTCCACTCCATGCCCGACGTGGGCAACGGGCCTTCTATCCGTTACATCCTGCACTCGAGCATCGCAACATGGAAGGAGCTGATCTAGCATGGAAATCCAGTGGTCGCTCGTGATATTCGCGGCGTTCATCTGCTGGGGCGCCGGCACCTACGTGGCCGCGGTGGCGTTTCGCGGGCTGCTTGGGGCGTCTGAGCGCATCATGCGGCCGGCGTTCGTGCTGTCGGCTGTCGCGGTGGTCGTGGGCGCGGTGGCGTCCATGACCCATCTGGGGCACCTCGACCGCATCTTCGGCGTGCTGTCGAATCCCGCCTCCGGCATCTTCGTCGAGGGCCTCTCGTCGGCGGTGCTCGTGGTGGTTGCTGCGGCGTACTTGGTGGCGGCGGGGCGCAAGGCGTCGTCCGGGGTGCTGCGCGCGCTTGCCGTGGTCGGCGTGGTCCCGGCGCTTGTGGTTGTGTTCGCGGTGGGGTCGAGCTATCTCATGGTGGCGCGCCCTGCTTGGGACGTTCCTGCGTTGCCGATAGCGTCCGTGACAGCGGCGCTGTCCATGGGGGCCGTGACCGTGCTCGCCATCGATGCGTTCACGGCGCGTGGTGCGCGGGATGCCGCCGGAGAGGAGAGGGCCGCTTCCCGCATGGGCGTTGCGACCCTTGCGCTCATCGGTATCCAGGCTGTTGCGGTGGCCGCCTACGCGGCGTCGGTGGCCACCGCCCCTTACCAGGAGGCTTCTCGCTCGGCCGCGCGGATGCTTGCGGGCGATATGGCGCCGCTGTTCTGGCTGGCCGTGGTGGTGCTTGGCGTGGCGGTGCCGTTCGCGGCCACGCTCGCGCAGCGGCGCGGCTTGGCCCTTGCGGCTTCGGGCGAGGCGGTTGCCCGGTCGCGTGCGGCCGTGACGCTCGGCGTGGCCGCCTTGTGCATGGTGGTCGCGGTCATTGCGTTCCGCGTCATCATGTTCTCGCTGGGAAGCAGCATCATCGATTTCGAGTTCACCCTGTAGCGCGTTAGGCCTTCGCGTTTTGTTGGATGGGAATGATCATGGGCATATGTGCCGAGTACCTTGAGATGGCGGAGAACCGCATCGCGTTGTACGGCTTTCTTGCGCGGGTGTACCGCAGAGAGGTGGATGCGGAGCTGCTCGACGCCATGAGGCGGATAGATTTTGGAACGGAGGAGGGCGACGCGCGCTATGCGGAGGGGACGGCCCGGCTGCAGGCTTATCTGGCCGGGACCTCCTTCTCGATGCGCACGGATCTTGCCGTGGACTACGCCAAGGTGTTCCTGGCGGCGGGCATTCCCCAGGGAGGGGCGGCGTTTCCTTACGAGAGCGTGTACACAAGCCCCGACGGCCTGGTCATGCAGGAGGCGCGCGATGAGGTGGTGCGTCTCTACCGTGCGAAGGGGCTGGGCGTGGAAGGCGCGGTGGAGCCTGAGGACCATATCGCCTTCGAGTTCGAGTTCCTGGTCCGGTTGTGCTGCGAAGGCCGGGAGGCCGCGCAAGCGGGTGATGCGAAGGCGCTTGAGGCGAGCATCGAGGAGCAGCGCGCGTTTCTTGCGACCCATGTCCTGAACTGGGTGCCGCGGTTTTGCGAGGACGTCGTCCGTTATGCGAACACGGAGTTTTACCGGGCTATCGCCCTTATGACGGCGGGTTTTGCGGCCATGGACGCCGAGGTGCTCGACCAGATGGGGGCCGGGCGATGATCTCGCAGATCTCACGCAGGTCGTTTTGCGTGGCGGCCGGCGTGTCGGCGACGTTGGTCGCGCTTGGCGGCGCAGGGGCGCTCACGGCGCAGGGCGCGATGCTGCGCCCTCCCGGAGGCCAGGACGAGCGGGCGTTCGTTGCCGGGTGCACCCACTGTGGGCGCTGTGTGAGCGCATGCCATGCGCGGGCTATCGGAGCGGCTTCGCTTGCGGACGGATTGCTGGAGGCGCGCACGCCGGTGATGCGCTACAACCTGGGCTTCTGCGACTTTTGCGGCGATTGCGCGCGCGTATGCCCCACCGGGGCCCTGCGTCCTTTCGACGTGGAGGCGGCTTCGGCGGGCGACGTGGACGCCTGCTGCATCGGCAAGGCCCGCCTGAGCCGCGAGATCTGCCTCGCCTGGACGTCGAGCAGCTGCAACCTGTGCTACGAAGAGTGCCCCTACGAGGCGATCTCGCTGGATGGCGACGGGCATCCCGTTGTCGACGAGGCGCGGTGCAACGGATGCGGCGTATGCGAGTACGTGTGCCCTGTGCTCTCGCTGCGCAGCTACATCGGCGGCACCGCCCGAGCCATCGCGGTGGTGCCCGTTTCTCCGGGCGAAGAGGAGGTGGGTCGATGAGCGCTGAAGGGTTCACTGAGCTTGGGACGATACAGCTCAGGAAAACCGAGCAGCCCGCCAAGGGGCTCGAAAGGTTCGATGAAGGGTCCGATGGATTCAGGGGGTTTGCCGGAGGATCTGAGGAGTTCGATAGGGAACCCGAGAGGTCTTCGGCGGGAAGCTCGGAAGAGTCCATTGAAGAACTCGAAGGGTTCGATGCGGAATCCGGAGAATCTGACGAGAGGCCCGATGGGCCTTCCGAGGAGCGTTCCGCATCGCTTCGGCCTCGCCGCATGCATACGCGCGCGATGCGTGCGGCAACCGCGTTTGCGGTGGTGGCGGTCTACGGCATCGGCATAGCGCTGAACACGGGGCTGGGGTCGCTTTCGGCTTGGGGCGTGGGAGGCATCGCGGCGGTGTGCCCCCTCGGCGCGTTGGAGACGATGATAGCGGGGCGCGTCGTGTTGCCGCTGCCCTTGGTGGCAATCGCGTTGGCCGCATTGGCGGCCGTGCTGCTCGGGCGCGCGTTCTGCTCGTGGGTCTGCCCCGTTCCATGGGCGCGCGAGCTGGTTTTCAACCGGCAGGAGCGCGATGCCTTCGCCGCTGACCGCAAGAAGGGCCGGGTTCCTGCGAAGCGCGGGCGATCGAGGTTCGGCGGGAACGGAGCGCCGGCCCTTGGCGTCCTCGGCGTCACGTTGGCGACCACGCTCGTGTTTGGATTCCCGGTGTTTTGCCTGGTGTGTCCTATAGGGCTTGTGTTCGCCACGGTGTTTGCACTCATCCGGCTGGTGGCGTTCAACGAGCTGGTGATCGATGTCATCGTGTTTCCGGCGCTCATCGTGCTCGAGCTTGCGGTGCTGCGAAAATGGTGTGCCACGTTGTGTCCGGTAGGGGCGCTGCTGGGCCTGTTCGCGCGTTTCAACCGCACGTTTGCGCCGACGGTCGATAAGGGGAAGTGCTTGGCGGTTTCAGAGGGTTCCTCGTGCGACGCCTGTCATGCGGCGTGCAACTCCGACATCGACCTTGTGCGCGATGCGGGCACGGGGGCGCTGCACGACTGCACGAAGTGTCGCGAATGCGCCGATCATTGCCCTGTCTCTGCTATCTCTTTTCCGTGGCGCGCGAGTGAAAAATAGAGAAACAGCCCTCTGACCGGGCGCGTCGGGGCCTCCGCTCAGCGGAAGGACCCCGAGGCGCCTGCGGAGCCTCGGGGGGGGGGCGGGCCGGTCCATGCTGACGGCCATCCTCCCCTCGTTCGCCGGCCCGTTTCTGTTCGGTGGCCTTTCCTCGTCCGACAGCTCGCCCGTCCGAGCGCTTTCCGATCGCCCGACGGTCCTCCTTCGGTGCCCCTCTCCCCGCCGGCACCCTTCCTCCGTTCGTCGCCTCGGCCCCTTCTGGCGCCCTTCTCCTTCCTTGCGGGCGTTGGGGAAAAGTCAGCGGCAGTCCAATAGAAAGAAGGTATTGAGAACCGTTTAGAGATGTTTAGAACCGTTTAGAGATGTTTAGAACTATTTAGAACACTTTAGAGGTATTGAAAAGTAGCAAATATATCGTGGTGAGCGACATTGAGGAGCGCGCGCATGCGGACCCAGGAAAACCCCTTTACTCCGAGTTTTGGTGAGCGACCTCTCCACTTCGCCGGAAGACGAAAAATCATTGAGGCCATGGCTCGTGCATTTGAGGGCGAACGCCGTCGTCCCGACCTGACCACCATTTTGTCAGGTGCTCGCGGAACGGGGAAAACGGCGCTTCTGTCGCTCATTGCGAACGAAGCCGAGCGGCGCGGTTGGGTGACGGTTGCCACAACGGCGATGCCCGGCATGCTTGAAGATGTTGAACTGGGAATCAGGCGAAAGGCGGCTCATCTTATAGACGCTTCTCCTTCTTCCGCGCGTGTTTCCGGCATCGGCATACCCCAGATGGTGGACGTTGAGTTCGAGCGTATCCCGGGGCCGGAGACTTCGTGGCGTTACAGGATGAGCGATTTGCTGGAGGAACTGGGATCGCTTGGGACGGGCGTGCTGATAACCGTCGATGAAGTGGATCCCCAACTTGACGAGATGATCAAACTGGCCGCAACCTATCAGCATTTCGTGCGGGAGGAGCGCAAAGTTGCCCTCGTCATGGCCGGTTTGCCGGGAAGCGTCTCGCGTCTTTTGGGCGACAAGACCGTGTCGTTTTTGCGGCGGGCCCAAACGGCTCCTCTGGGGCGAATTCCCGATTCGGAGATTGCGGATGCGTTGCGCAAAACGTTGCGCGAGGGAGGCAAGGATGCTTCCGCCGATGCCTTGCTGCACGCCGCAAGGTCCATCGGCGGTTTTCCGTTTATGATGCAGCTTGTGGGGTATCTTGCATGGGAAGCGCGTCCTGAAAGCTCCGAATTGACCGTCGATGATTTCGACTATGGCATTGCTCTTGCGCGGGAAGAAATGCGGGAAAGGGTGTTCGAGGCGACCTATCGTGACCTTTCGCGTGGCGATGCGGCGTTTCTTGAAGCTATGCTCGAAGATGGGCATGAGAGCTCCGTTTCGGATGTGGCACGGCGGCTTGGCTGGTCGGCGTCTCAGGCGTCGCAGTATCGTCGTCGCCTCATGGACGCGGGGGTTGTTGGGTCGCGCGGGCTTGGCGTGGTCGCTTTCGAGCTGCCGTTTTTCCGCGAGTTTCTTGTCGAGCGGATCGGGGGCGGTGAGGTTTGAGCGTCGTATGCTCGCGTCCTTCTGCCGGGCTGTTTCCCCGCCTGCAACCGGTTGCTTTCGGGGATAATAAAAGGCCTGATTCTCGAGAGGAAGGAGCGGGCATGGACGCGATGGCATGGGCTTACGAGGCTGCGCGCAAGTTGGCGGACGGATTTGGGGAGCGTCTGCGGTTCGTCGGCCTCCAAGGGTCCCGCGCACGCGGGGAGGAGCGCGAGGACAGCGACATCGACCTCGTCGTGCTCATCAACGGCCTGACGGAAGCGGATCTGCGGCTCTACAAGGCGATCATCCAAAGCATGCCGCACGCGGAATTGGCCTGCGGCTTTGTCGGGTCGGGGGACGTGTTGGCAAGGTGGCCCCGCCACGAGCTGTTCCAGTTCGTGCACGACACGGTTCCCGTTTGCGGACAGATGGGCTTCTCGCCGACGGATTTCTCGCGGGACGACGCGCGCGAGGCCGCGAGGGTAGGCGCGTCCGGCATCTATCACGCCGTATGCCACGCCGCCGTGTTCGACGGAGAGACGGAGGCGGGAATCCTGCGGCAGCTCGCGAAAGACTCGTCCTTCGTTCTCCGGGCGCTTCATTTTGCGCGGACGGGGAGCTACCTGGCCAAGAAGTCAAAGCTCGCCGAGGTCCTTTCTGGCGAAGACGCCGAGGTCCTTGCCTGGTCGATGCGGGCAAAGTCCGCAGCCGAGCTTGCGCCGGAGGAGGTCCGCGCGCTTTCGGCCCTTCTACTGCGCTGGTCGGGCGACATCGTTTCCGGCAGAGCGCTTGGGCTTCGCGCCTTTGGCGGCAACTAGGGGCGCACCGGGCGATCTCTTCGGGTTGTTGAAGGGAGCCTCATGATGCACGGTCCGGCTCCTTCGATCTGCAGTGAGGACGCGCCGTTCTGAGGCTGAGCGCTCATTTTGCCGCAGCGCCCGACCCCACGTGCTTTTCTCTCGTTCCCGTCTTCGGGGGGGGTCTATAGTGCCGTCGCTCTCCGCTGAGCTGCCGCTGGCCTTCCCCTGGCGGCCGCAAGGGAAGATGGAGGGCGCCGGATGGGGTTCCGAATGGCGAGAAATTACCGAAATCGGAAGGTTCTCGAGATCCTATTCTGTCATGATGGAGAGAAATGCCTGGTCGGTGATTCTGAAATGCGTCAGGAGGTCCATTTGGGCGCTCCTGTTTTCCGACTTCGGTGATTTCTCGCCAGCGGAGAGTCACCCTCTCTGCCGAACCGTCGCCAGCGTGGGTTGGGCTGGCTTATCGCGCCCGACCAGAAAGGGTTCGACCCGAGATCGGCAGATGTGGACTCTCGCCAACGGCGGTTTGGCAGAGAGCGCCGCACGGGTAATCGGGCGAAAGCGATCTGCATTGCGAAGGAGCAAGGCAGAGGCGATGGCTGGCAAGGAGCGCCCATACGGTTCGCAGTTCGGGTGATGTTTTCCGCAGCCTCTCGTCAGCGAACGGCAATCAGCTCGCCGGTGTCGGAGTCCATCACGTAGCCGCCCACGCGCACATGCGGGGGCATGACGGGGTGGTTGCGCACCATGTCGACGCTTCTGCGCACGGCCTCCTCGGTGTCGCCGAAGCCGGCGAGCCAACGGTCGAAGTCGATGCCGCAGTGCCGCGCCAGCTCTACGCGCTCGGCCGACACGCCGAGACGCTCCATGTCGGCCACCATCTTTGCGCCGCTCATGTGCTGCGCGCCGCAGTTCGTGTGGGCCACTATCATGATGTCCTCCACGCCCAGCTCGCACACCGCTATCAGCAAAGAGCGCATCACGCTGCCGAACGGGTGCGCCACCTCGGCGCCGGCCACCTTGATGATTTTCGCGTCGCCGTTTTTCAGCCCGAGGGCCGCCATCAAAAGCGCGGTCAGGCGTGTGTCCATGCACGACACGATGGCGAGCTTCTTGTCGGGATACTTGTCGGTGGCGTAGCGTTCGTAGTCGCGCCGCTCCACGAACGCGCGGTTGTGCGCGAGGATGCCGTCGATGGTGGGGGAGGCGGGCGTCTGGTCGCCGGGTCGATGCTTCACGGGAGCCTTCTTTCGGAGGGAGGGGGCGTTGGGACGTTTGCATGCGAAACGGCCGCCCGAAGGCGGCCGTTTCGCAGAACGGAAAGGAGTGGCGATCTTAGAAGGCGCGGAACTTGTCCTTCGTGCAGAAGCAGATGGGGCAGCGCTCGAAGTCCTCGCCCTTGTGGATGTAGCCGCAGATGGGGCACAGGTAGAACGTGTCGTCGTCAGCGGCGTCGATGTCGTTGTAGGCGGCCAGATAGCGCTCGGCGTGCACGGACTCGGCCAGCTTGGCGCGGGTGAACACCTGCACGGCCTTATTGTTGCCCTCCTCCTGGGCCTTCTTGATGAACGCCGGATACATGTCGGAGGTCTCGAAGATCTCGCCGTTGGCGCCGGTGATGAGGTTCAGGTCGGTCTGCGCGCCCTCGGCCTCAGGGGCGGCCGGCTTCTCGTAGCCGGGCTCCATCTCGGAAACCAGCGCGTACTCCAGCCCGATGTGGATCTGCTCGGCGGCGGAAGTGGCCTCGAACAGGCGGGCGATCTGGTCGTAGCCCTGCTCCTTGGCGGCCTTGGCGAACGCGGCGTACTTCGCGGACGCGCCCGTCTCGCCGGCGATGGCGGCCTTCAGGTTGTCGAGCGTCGTGCCAACCTCGCAGGTGCCGAAGCCGTTCATGTTGGTGCTGTTCTCAGCGGTGGGGATCTGGTCGCGAACCTTCATGGGATGCATGCTCCTTCTCGTCTTGGGTTAGCCTCGTCTTATTGAGAACGAATCTCGTTAGGTGATGGTACTCCGAACCGGGGTGTCGTGCAAGGGGAGGGATGGGGCATTGCGCGCGTTTCGCACAATGCCCACAATGCGAAGCGTGCGGGCGCATGCTTTTGGTTCACGGGGCGGTTGTTGGGGGCAAAGCGACTGGCAAGCGCGACGAAGGTCGGGTGGGGGGGGGGTGGGGAATTTTCTGCCTGTGGTTCGCGGGCTGCGCGACCGTGGGGCGGCTGCCGGGTTTCGGTTCGCGGGGTGTCCGGCCGTCGGGGCGGCGGATGGGTTTCGGTTCGCGGATTGCGCGGCCGTCGGCCCGCGCGGCCATCGGAGCGCGCAGCCGCTGCGGCATGCGAGCCGAATTGGCTCGTGTGGGAGCGTCTTTCGCGCGGGGTTCCCGCAGACGGCGCCGTCTTTGCCAGCATGGCGGCCTTGCTCGTCGAACTCCTGGTAGAATGCGAACGCAGAGCGCAGGACGGAATGGGACCGTGCGCCGTGCGGCGATGCGAAAGGGAGGCTATGGACTCGTTCTTCAAGATCAGCGAGCGGGGCAGTTCGGTTTCCGCCGAGGTGGTGGGCGGCATCACCACCTTTTTGGCCATGGCCTACGTTGTTGCCGTCAACTCGAACATGATGGCCGCTGCCGGCATTCCCTTTTCGGCGGCGCTGACCTCGACCTGCCTCGGCGCGGCGGTGGCCACTGTTGCGATGGGCCTGATTGCGAACCGTCCCATCGCGCTCGCGTCCGGCATGGGGTTGAACGCGGTGGTCGCCTTCTCCATCTGCCAGGGCGCGGGGGTTGATTGGCGCGTGGCTATGGCGGTGGTGTTCGTGGAGGGCGTCGCCATCCTGCTTTTGGTGCTGTGCGGCCTGCGCACGGCCATCATGGACGCCATTCCCGCCGATCTGCGCCGCGCCATCGCCATCGGCATCGGTCTGTTCATCTCGTTCATCGGGCTGTCGGGGTCTGGTTTGGTGGTAGCCGATCCCAGCACGCTCATCGCGTTGGGCGACCTGGCCTCTCCAAGCTGCATCGTGGCCGTTGTGTCGGTGCTCTGCGCGGTGGTGTTCCATGCCGCGAGCGTCAAGGGAGGGCTGATCCTCTCCATTGTGGCGGCGACGGCGGTGGGCGTTCCCTTGGGGGTGACGCCCTTGCCCGAGAGCTGGGAGTTCGGGCTTGATCTGGCCGCTTTTGCCGCGCCTTTCCAGGTTGATCCCGCTACGGGCACTTTGGCCATCGTGCAGGTGTTCGCGCAGCCGCTGCTGCTCCTGTTCGTGTTCTCGCTGCTCATGAGCGACTTCTTCGACACCATGGGCACCGTCATAGCGGTGGGGGAGCGCGGCGGCTTCGTGGACGCGCAGGGTCGGGTGGAGGATGCGAAGGCCATTTTGGCGGTGGACTCCGCAGCGGCCGCGGCGGGTGGGTTTCTGGGCGCCAGCTCCATCACGTCCTACGCTGAATCGGCCACGGGCATCGTGGCTGGCGCGCGCACGGGTTTCTCCAACCTGGTCGTGGGGGCGCTTTTTGCCGCATGCGCCTTCCTCTCGCCGATCTTCGGCATGGTGACAAGTGCGGCCACCTGCGGGGTTTTGCTGTTGGTGGGATACCTCATGCTGACCGATGTGGGGCGCGTCAACTGGCAGGACATGGAAAGCGCCTTCCCGGCGTTCATCACGATAGTCGCCATTCCCATGACCTATTCCATATCGAACGGCATTGGGCTGGGCTTCATCTCGTACTGTGCCATTATGGTGGCGCGCGGGCGCGCCCGCGAGGTGAAGCCCCTCATGTGGATTGCCGCAGCCGCCTTCCTCGTTGCGTTCGTGCTGGCCTGAGGCGGGGCGGCGGGGCCTGCCCCGGTTGCAGGCCGGCTCAACTTCGCCCTGGTTTTGGCTCGGCTCCGGCCTCGGTTCCGGTCTGGCCCGGCTCCGGCCTTCGACCTCGGCGCTCACTCCAAGAGGCTTCTGGCCGCAAACGGCAGGCTGCGGCAGTTTCGGGAGCCTTTTCGGGCGGAGCGGGCAGGCCTCGTTTTTCGCGACTTGGTGTTTTACCGACTGGGAGGCGCTCGGGCCGCGCGAGGGGCGCCTGCGGAGCGCCGCAGGGCGCCGTTCGCGGCCAGAGCGCGTTTCGGGGCGGGCTTCCGAAGGCTCGATGCGCGCTTTTTAGCCCTTGATGGTCAAAACCGGTGCAAGTCGGGGGATTTTTCAGTTCCGAGTAGGGAAGCGATTTCCGTGAACAGGGCTTTTGCCGACGGCTTCGGTTCTGGGGGTCGAAAATCCCCCGACTTGCACCGATTTTGACCATCTGAGGTCGAAAAGCGCGCATCGGGGGGCGGGCCATCCTTGACGGGCGGTCCCCCCGCAGGCGGCGGCCCGACCCCCCCGGCAGGTGGCGGCCCGAGCGTCCTGGCCGCCATCGAAACCTGCCCGCTACTCGCTTCTCAGCGCCTCCACAGGGTCTTTCCTGCTGGCGGCGCTGGAGGGGAACAGGCCGGCCACGAAGGTGAGCAGCACGCTGATGGCTATGAGCACCACGGCGGCCTGCCAGGGGAGCAGCGCCACGTTGGGCACGTCGAACAGCGAGTACACGATGGCGTTGACGGGGATGCATCCCAGCAAGGTCAGCCCGATGCCGATGATGCCCGCCGTCAGCCCCACGATGATGGTCTCGGCGTTGAACACGCGGCTGATGTCGCGCTTGCTGGCGCCGATGGAGCGCAGGATGCCGATCTCCTTCTTGCGCTCGAGCACGCTGATGTAGGTGATGACCCCGATCATGATGGAACTCACCACCAGCGAAATTGCCACGAACGCCACCAGCACGTAGCTGATCATGTTCACGATGTCGGTGACCGAGGACATGAGCGCGCCCACGAAGTCGGTGTAGGTGATCACCTTGTCGTCCTGGCTGTCGGCGACCATGCGGTCGTTGTAGGCGTCCAAGATGGCAACGACCTGCTCTTTGCTCTCGAAGTCCACCGGGTAGATGTCGATGCCGGCGGGTTTGGCGAAATCGGCGTAGCCGAGCTTTTTGAGGTTGCCGTCGTAGCTGGCCTCCTCGGTGCTCATGAGCGACATCATGAGCGCGCCCAGCTCCTCCTCGCTCATGTTCATCTGGAACGCGTCGGCGAAAGCCGCCTCGTCGATGCTCATGGCGTTGGCCATGTTGGCCGACAGCTGGCTCATCGACTGCTGCATGGCGGTTGACACCTGCGTTTGAATGGCGGACGACATCTGCTGCATGTAGGAGGTCATGACGGTTTGCATATAGCTGCTCATGGCCGTCTGAACAGACGACTGCAGCTGGCCCTGCAGCTCCTGAGCCATGGCGGGCACGGCCTGTTGCATCTTCTCGGAAAGCTGCGCCTGCAGCTGGGCCTCAAGTGCTGCGCCGGCCTGCTCCATGTCGATGGAGTCCCTGATGGCGGTCGCGAGTTTTTCCTGCACCTCCGCGCTGGCGAAGTAGGCTTGCAGCGCGGCGTCCAGGTCGGTGGGGCCCTCGGCGGTGATCATCCACTCCCGGTACCACTCGGAGAACCCGCCCATGACCTCGGCCATGGCGGCCTGCACCTTCTCCGTGTCCATACTGGGCTGCACGGTGCTCAGGTCCAGCTTCAGGTCGCTGAAGTCCATCATGCCGCCAAGGTCGATGCCGCCGGGGTCCACGCTGATGCCCGACGCGTCGAAGGCCGGCAGCGACCCCGCGTTCAACGACAGCCCCGAAAGGTCGAGCGACAACCCCGACATGCCGCTTGTGAGCGCGCTCTGGTCGATGGTGAACGCCGCCTGCAGCTTGCTGCCGTCGATGGTGAACAGCGACTCCATGTCGAAGCCATCTTCCCGGTCGTCCTCCTCGCCGAAGGGCTTGCCGGTGAACACGTTCACGGACGGGTCGGCCAGTTGGTCCTGCACGATTCGGCTTGCGGCGGCCTGCTCCACCACGTGCTCGGTGAGCGACGCGGGGTAGTAGATGGTGCCGGAACCCAGCATGGTGGGGCCGTCCTCGCCCGGCTGCACGATGCCCACGATGCGGACATCCTCGCCGTTTGCCACCAGCTCGCGCATGTAGGCGTCGTCGTCAGAGCGGTCGGTCCACACGCCGTATCCCTCGTCGTACGCATAGTAGTCGCAAGCGTTCACCAGCTTGAACGTGACGTTGAGGATGTCGTCGTAAGAGGGCTGCCCCAGGTCATCAGGCGTGGTCACCTCTTCCTCGGCGGCGAACTGGCGCACCATGGAGTCCAGCTCCGAGACGTCGCGCAGCCCCAACGTGTACAGCATGAAGTCGCTGATGGAGCCGCTGCTGGTGAGCACGAGCACGCATTCGTTGTAGCTTTCGGGCCAGCGTCCCGCCTTGATATCGTACTGATCCTCGTAGAGCGCCGGGTCGCTGGGCATTTCGTAGAACACGTCGGTGCTCATCATGGTGGACATCATGCTGTTGGAACTGGTGGCGGACCCCAGCCCCAGCGCCGAGAACGACGTGTCGGGGTTCACCTGGCGCAGGTTCTCGGTGTTGGAGCTAAAAAGCTGCGGGGTGACGTCGTAGCTGTACTCGATGGTGCTCGTGTACTGCTCGATGCCGCTCTGCCCGCTGTCCAGGTACTCTTTGAGCGAGGCCAGGTCGTTGCTGCCGATGCTCGAGAACATGTTGGTGACCATCTCCGTCACGTGCACGGACTCGTCGCCGCCTTCCTCGGCGCTGGCGGCCGTCTCGCCCGCCTCGACGCTTGCGCCCAGCATCATGGAGGTCATGTCGAAGCCGCTGCTTTGGATTTGCAGCGGGTATTCGGAAAGGGTGTCCTCCTCCACCGTTTTGATGTAGTTGTTCACGCCGTTGGCGAGCGCCAGGATGGCCGCGATGCCGATGATGCCGATAGACCCCGCGAACGCGGTCATAAGGGTGCGGCCCTTCTTAGTCATGAGGTTGTTGAACGAAAGCGAAAGCGCGGTCAGAAACGACATGCTGGTTTTGCGGACGGGCTTGTCGCTTGCGGGCATGCCGTCCAGGCCCGGATCGAAGGGGTCGGTGTCGCTTTTGATGACGCCGTCGGCCAGCGTGACGATGCGCGTGGCGTACTGCTCGGCCAGTTCCGGGTTGTGCGTGACCATGATGACCAGGCGGTCGTTGGCTATCTCGGTGAGCAGGTCCATGATCTGCACGCTTGTCTTGGAGTCGAGGGCGCCGGTGGGCTCGTCGGCTAGTAGGATCTCCGGGTCGTTGATGAGGGCGCGGGCGATGGCCACGCGCTGCATCTGGCCGCCGGAAAGCTGGCTGGGCTTTTTGTTCACGTGGTCGCCCAGGCCCACTTTCTGCAGGGCTTCGATGGCGCGCTCGCGGCGCTCGGCGCGGGACACGCCGGAAAGCGTGAGCGCCAGCTCCACGTTGGAAAGCACCGTTTGGTGCGGGATGAGGTTGTAGCTTTGGAACACGAAGCCGATGCGGTTGTTGCGGTAGGTGTCCCAGTCGCGGTCTTTGTACTGTTCGGTGGACACGCCGTCGATGATGAGGTTGCCCGCATCGTAATGGTCGAGTCCTCCCACAATGTTGAGCAGCGTGGTCTTGCCCGAGCCCGAGGGGCCAAGGATTGCCACGAACTCGTTGTCGCGGAAGGACACCGACACGTGGTCGAGCGCGGTCTGGGTGAAGTTGGCCGTGGTGTAGGACTTGCATATATTGAGCAGTTGGAGCATGGAATGCCTTTCGGCGCGCGGTTCGCCTCGCCGGGACGGGGGCCGCGCGTCTCGCCCCCGCCCTGCGCGCGTCCGTTGCGCATAGGTAAGTGTATCGTTTACTCATGGTAGATTTTCCTCGAGCGTTCCCGCCGGGAATGCGCAATCTTCATCGAGTTTACCGAACGGTTACTTTTCGGGGGCTTCTGTCTGCGCGCGTTGGGATTCCCGCGCGGACGAAATGAGGCATAATAGGCGCGAAACATCCAACGATGAAAGGCGGCGCGCATGGAACGAGAGACGGCGTGGAAAAGGTACGGCGAGACAGAGCTTGAGGAGTTGGAGCGCCTGGCCGCAGGCTACATCGACTTCATCTCCGAGAACAAGACCGAGCGCGAGTGCGCCCGAACGGCGGTTGCGATGGCGAAGGAGCGCGGATACGTGAGCCTTAACGAGGCGGTGCGCGCGGGACGGCCGCTCAAAGCGGGCGACAAGGTGTGGGCGCTTCTGCACGGCAAGGCGCTCATCTTGGTGCAGCTGGGTTCCGCTCCGCTGGAGCGGGGCCTCAACATCTTGGGGGCGCATATCGACAGTCCGCGCCTGGACATCAAGCAGAATCCCCTGTACGAGGCGAGCGACTTCGCGTTGCTGGACACGCATTACTACGGCGGCATCAAGCACTACCAGTGGGTGACGCTGCCCTTGGCCCTGCACGGCGTGGTGGCCAAAACCGATGGGAGCGTGGTGGACGTGCGGGTGGGCGACGACCCGGACGACCCCGTGTTCTGCGTGACCGACTTGCTCATTCATCTGGCGAACAAGCAGATGGGCAAGAAGGCGTCGGACGTGGTGGAAGGCGAGGCGCTTGATGTGCTGGTGGGCAATCGGCCGCTGGTGATCGGCGAGGGCATGGGTGACGCTGCGGGTGCGGGCGATGACGCGCGGGGCGAGGACGCGGGTGCGGCCGGCGCGGATGCGGCTGGCGCAGGCGCGGCTGCGTCCGGCGGGGACGCGAAGGGCGAGGGCGCGTCCGGGAAAGGCGCGTCCGGCGAGGGCGCGAAGGAGCCGGTGAAGGCGTTCGCCCTCAAGCTGCTCGCCGACAAGTACGGCATTGCGGAGGAGGACTTCCTCTCGGCGGAGCTGGAGGTGGTGCCGGCCGGCCGCGCGCGCGAGCTGGGGTTCGACCGCAGCATGGTCATAGGCTACGGGCAGGACGACCGTGTGTGCGCCTACACCTCGCTTATGGCACAACTGGCCGTGGCCGATTGCGCGCTTGAGAAGGCCGCCGTCTGCATCCTGGTGGACAAAGAGGAGATAGGCAGCGTGGGCGCCACGGGCATGACCTCGCGGTTCTTCGAGAACACGATGGCCGAGATCATGGAGCTGGCGGGCGAGGGCGGGCCCTTGCCGCTGCGCCGGGCGCTGGCGGCTTCCAGCATGCTGTCCTCGGACGTGTCGGCCGGGTTCGATCCTGCGCACGCTGATGTGTTCGAGGCGAAGAACACGGCGTATCTGGGCCGCGGCCTGGTGTTCAACAAGTACACGGGCGCGCGCGGCAAAAGCGGCAGCAACGATGCGAGCGCCGAGTTCGTGGCGCGCGTGCGCCGCGTGATGGACGAGGCGGGCGTGGCGTTTCAGACGGCCGAGCTGGGCCGCGTGGACGCGGGCGGCGGCGGGACCATCGCCTACATCCCGGCCGAGTACGGCATGGACGTCATCGATTCCGGCGTGGCGGTGCTTTCCATGCACAGCCCGTGGGAGGTGACGAGCAAGGCCGACATCTACGAGGCGCGCAAGGGCTACGAGGCGTTTCTGCGCAATGCGTAGGGCTTGCGGCGGGGCGAGATAGGCGCGAAGCGGCAGACGGGCGCGACGACGGACGGGGTGCGGCGGACGGATGCAACACGACAGGTCTGGCGGGCAGACCCGGCCCGCCAGACCTGCCCTCCTTGCCGCGCGCCATCGGTTAGGGCCGCAATCCGAACCGCCGGTTGAGCTTGGATCGCAAACGCACCGGGGTTGGCGCGCCCGCCCGCGCCGCCTGCCGTCAGCTCGCGTCGCCCTTCTCGTCGCTTGTCTCCCCGGTTTCGTCCAAAAGGCGGATGCCCTTGCTGGCCGCAGCCGCCACGCAGGCGACAACGATGAGGACGCCGCAGATCAGAAACCAGTTCGCAATTCCCACGGCCTCGGCCGCAAACCCCGAAAACGACAGTCCCACAGGTGCCGCAAGCGACGATCCGGTCAAAAAGATGCCCATCACGCGGCCTGTCTTCTCCTCCGGCGTGCGCCTTTGCATGATGGGTAGGATGGGCGCGTTGTAGCAGCCCAGGGCTGCGGCTGCCACTCCCATGAGCACGGCGAACAAGGGGAATTGGTCGTGCTGCAAAAGCCCGCATCCGGCGAGAGCCAGCCCCGTCGCCGCGCCTGATGCGATGATGACCGGCGCAAGGCGCCTCTTGCCGCCCCAGGCAAACGCGACGGCCGATCCCGCCAGCATGCCGACGCCGAACACGGCCTCCACAAGAGATGCCTGGTATCCGTCGCCGCCGAAGTGCTGGTAGGTCATGAGCGGGGCGAGCGAGCTTGCGGGCATGAGCAGAAGCATCGTTGCCATGACGAACAGCATGAGGCTGCGAAGCCCCCGGTCGTGCAGGACGAACGAGGCGCCCTCGCGCAGGTCGGCCAGGACGCTTTGCCGCGATGCGTCGGACCGTTCGGGCGTTGGGATGCGTGCGATGGTCAGGCAGGCGCAGGCGACGGCTGCGCAGGCGGCGTCGAGCAGCATAACGCCGTGGAATCCCACCACGTTGTACAGCAGGATGCCGAGCGCTGGCCCCGCGATGGCGGAGAGGCTGGTGAGCGCTTGGTCCAGGGTGTTGATGCGCACAAGCTGGTCGGCGGGCACCAGGCGGGGCATGGCGGCGGTGAGCGCCGGCCCGTGGAACGCCTGCGCCGAAGCGCGCACGGCCAAAAGCGCCAGCATGAGCGGCACGTTGACGATCCCGATCACGGCGCAGATAGCGAGCACGAGCGAGAACAGCCCGGCCGTGCCGTCGGCAATGATCATGACCTTCTTGCGGTTGAGTCGGTCTGCCGCCACGCCGCCAAGAGGCGAGAGCAGCGCGACGGGCAGAAGCGATGCCGCCGAGGCGAGCGAGAGCCACACGGGCGAGGACGTGGTCTCGGTGACGAACCAGATGGCGGCGAAGCTGGCCGCGCAGGTGGCGAACACGGAGACGGCCTGCCCGCACCAGATGACGGCCACGCGGGCCAGCCAGTTCGCGGGCAGCGGGTTGCCCTTGGCGTCCAGCGGCGTGTGCGGGTCTTCAGGGTTTTCGGGATGCGCGGGGGAGGGGGCTGCGTCGGTCGGTGCCTTGTTCACGCGGGTTCCTTTCGTCTTGCGGTCGTTTCGCAGCCACCCTAAACTATGGGGTAACACCATAGTCAAGCGGGAATGCGGGAATGCGCGGACATGCGAACGTGCGGGCGCGTAAACGCGCGGCGCGGGAATCCTGCGGTATTGGAAGGGAGGACGCAGGTGCAAGAGCTCATGAAAGCGGGGGAGTTCGCGCGGTTTTGCCGCACGACGAAGGAGACGCTGCGCCACTACGATCGCATCGGGCTTCTGCGCCCTGCCGTGCGCGCCGAAAACGGGTACCGGCTGTACTCGTATTTCCAATTTTTGGACTACATGCTGGTGTCGGCGCTGCAAAGCTCGGGCGCGTCGCTTGGGGAGGTTCGGGAGTACCTGGCGCAGCCCGACGATCCGCGGCTGCACGGCATGCTGGAGGAGCGCGTGGGCCTCATGGACCAGCAGATCCGCGAGCTGCAGGTGAGGCGAGAGGTGCTGCGTCGCACGCTCGACCGCAGCGCGACGCTGCGGGAGTGGCTGGACGATGCCGGGGCTGGCGGAAGCGATGCACCTGATGGGCGCGTTGCGCTCGGCGAGGACAGCGCGCCAGGCGAGCGCGGCGATGCGCACGTTGCGGGTGGCGATGCGTACGACGAGGCCGCTGTATCCAGCGAGCGCAGCGCATTCGACATGCGCGGCGGCACGGCCGTCGGGCGCACTGCCGTGCCTGACGGCGCCGACTCGCCCGAGATCGCGTCGTTCGGCCCGGATGCGGGGCGCGTCCACCGCACGCCGGAGGGGCACCGGTGGCGCGTGAGCGCCTGCGCCGAGGAGTACTTCCTTGAAACGCCCTCGCCGTACAGCGAGGATGCCGAGGATGCGTTCCTCTCCGCCGTCAACGAGCACATGGACTACTGCCAGGCCTTCGGGGCGGGGGTGGAGTTTCTGGGTAGCTACCGGGTGGAGGCGTCGTGCGTGGCAACAGGCGACTACGCGAAGGGCCTGCACTTGGACATGCGCCTGGTGCGACGCGTGGAGTCGGATCGTCTGCACGTGAAGCCGGCCGGAATCTACCTGCGTTGGCTGAACCGCATCGACTTGGCGGACGCTCGGCGCAACCCCGACGCCCCCAACCCCCTGTTCGCCGCCTACGACGCCCTGCGCGCGTTCGCTCGGGAGCAGGGCTGGCGCCTGTCGGGAGATCTGTACGATGCCGAGCTGTCCCTGTACTCCGGCAACCCCGACGCCCCCGTGTACACCGAAGCCTCCATGCGGGTGTCTCCCGCCTGATTTGGCCGGTCTTGTCGGCGTCTCCGTCCGGCTCGCCTCCGCCCCGCTCCCTTTGCGTGCTCCTTGCTAAGCGCTCTGCCGACTGGCGGCTTTTGCGGGTTTACAGGTTGGAGGCTGCGTGCCGCGCTGCCGTTCGGCCGGAATGGACGTTGCAGGCGTTCGTGCCGCCCGGCATCCAGATCGTGTACTCGCTCGCCCAGAGCATCGCTCCGTCGTTGCCCACGGCGTAAAGGCCCGGTATTGGCTCCTTCGTGCTTCGCAGGGCCCGGTAGTCCAGGTCGGTGCACACGCCTGCGAACGAGCAGAGGATGAGGTGGCTCGAGCGGATGATGGTGAAGGGGGCGTTCTCTATCTTCCAGAGGAACTCCGCGCCTTTGCCGTAGTGGCTGTCGACGCCCGCCTCGGCGAAGGCGTTGTACTGGTCGATGGTCTTGCGAAGGGCGTCGGCGTCTATGCCGAGGGTGTCGGCCGCTTCTTCGAGCGTGTCGGCCTGGACGATCTCGCCGGCGTCGAGGCCTTGTTCGAACTCGGCCATGACCTCGTCCTCCGTCGCTCCGTTGCCCGTCACGTACTCGACGAACGCATCGAGGGTCCTTGAATCCCAGACGAGGTACGTCTCGTCGTTGCCCATGGTGGTCATGTCGGCCATCGCCCAGTTCTCAAGGCAGCAGTCCTCGTTCACGAAGCGCTTGCAGTCTTGGTTGACCCACACGGCCATGGGGATGGAATCCCCCATCGTGGACGACATCAGCCCGCCCGACGTGTACGGGGGAAGGCCGTCCACCTGCATGCAAAGCTGGAACCCCGCGTTCTTCATGTTGCTCTTCGCCCCGGCGTCGAGCGCCATCTGGATGGTCGACCCGTCGTGTCCCGGATTTCCAAGCTGAATGGACTTCGAGAGGTCTATTCCGAAATCCTGCATGTAGTCGGCGTTCTCCACGAAGCCGCCTCCTGCGAGGATGACCGCTTTGGCGTTGACCTGGATGGCGCCGTCGGGTCCGTCGGCGTAGAGTCCGATGACCGCTCCCGATTCGTCTTGGATGAGGCTCGTCGCGCAGGTTTTGAGCCGTATCTCAACGCCGAGCTTGTCGCATGCGGCGAGCATGGGGGTCACGTAGCGCTCGTTGCCGCCGGCGGGGGCGCCGGTGAAGCTGTGGGCGGTGCCGTGCTCCAGGCATTCGAAGACGACGCCGTTGTCCATAAGCCAGTCGATGTTCTCGCCGGAATGCTCGGCCAGATCCACGATGGCCGGCCCGCTGCCGCGGCATTGCGAGCTTTCGAGCTCCATGCGGACGAATTCGCCGGCGTCGGCCTCCTCTCCCTGGGCCTTCTCCATGGACGAGCCGATGCCGAAGATGCAACGGGTGAGGTTGGCGTTGCCTCCCGCGAAGTTGTTGCGCTCCAAGCAGAGGACGTGGGCCCCGTTCTGCGCCGCTTCGACGCAGGCGGCCAAGCCCGCCGCCCCCGAGCCCACGACGGCGATGTCGCAGTCGACGGTCTCCGCGATGTTCGCGGGAACGGCGGCTGCCTCGGCTGCGCCGCCCTCGCTCTTGCCGGCGGGAGCCGCGCAGCCGGCCAGACCCGCCATTGCGAGTCCCGCGCCGATCGTCGCCGCTCCCAAGAAGCTTCTTCTGGTGAGTTCCATCCCTGTTCCTCCTCGCTCGGTGTGGCCGCCGTTTTGCGGCCGCCTCCGACGGTAGGGGGAAAGGCTTCGCTCGGCATCAACCGGGCAGGCTGATTTTCCTCGCAGCCGGTGCCGTTTTTCTCAGCCTTGCTGAGAGGATTCCCTGTTCACGGCTTCGACAAGCTCGCGTTTGGAATGAACCCCAAATTTTTGGTAAATGTGAAGCACATGGGTTTTCACCGTGCTCATCGAAATGCACAGCTCGTTTCCCACTTCGTCGAGCTCGCGTCCTCCTACGAGAAGCGCGAGCACCTCCGTCTCGCGGCGGGTGAGGTAGAGCTCGTCGGCTACGCGTCTGAGCGTGTCGGGGGAGATCGGACCGCTCGCGTCTTCGGTGGTCGCGCCGTACGCCTCGGCTCGTTCGTTTGCCCGCACGTACTCGAAGGCGTCGTCGCGCACGCGGCCCGAGTAGAGGATGAACGCGCTGAAGATGCATCCAGCGGCCACGGCTATGGAGATCGCCGTTTTGAGCGTTCCGTCTCCCGAGCCAAGCGTTCCGGTTATCCCAAGCAGGGTCGCGAGCATGAAAGAAGAGGTTGCGACGATGTGGGCGAGGCACACGCCCCTGATGGGATCCGTCGAGTCCTCCTCGGACGCGCGCAGCACCACCTGGAGCATTCGCGGAACGAAGAGGCAGTCGCCGACGTTCACGATGGACATGAACGCCTCGCCCGAACTGTGTCCTGCGCCCACGAGCATGACGGGCACTGCGATGAACAGTGCGCAGGTGATGTCCAGGGTGGATATCCTCGATGCGGAGAAAACGCGGAATTCGAGCAGCATGACCCCTGCGCCCGCAAGGACGCCGAGCGCGTAGACCATCGCCCAGTCGCAGTCGATGCTGCCGAACACGAAGGCGAACTGGGTGCCGAACGAGAAGAGCGCGAGCACGGCGACAAGCGACCAGGGGATGACGGGCGCTGCGGCTGTCCGACTGGCGGCGGGCTTGGGATCGTGCGGTTGGTGGGGTCTGCTCACCAAAGCGGAGAGAGAGCATAGGGCGGCAATCTGCATGAGCAGAGAGAACACCGTCGGCAGGGCGAAGGACACGACCGCGATGCCGAAGGCGAGCAGGATGCCCGTCATCGCGGCTTTGAGGATGTCGCGGTTCGCGGAGGAGAAGAGCACGAGGGCCTGTCCGACGAACAGGCACGCCTCGCTTGCCGAGACGAGGACGGTGGCGGTCATCACGGCGGCGGTGCCGGGTGCAAGGAAAAGCAGGAGGGCGCCCGCGCATCCGGTTGCGCCGAGGATGGCGGGGAGCGCCTTGCGCGAGAGCAGCGCGCGGAAAGCGTTGGGGCGTGCGAGGATGGCGAGCGCGACGGAGATCTTCACAAGGTAGCGTGCGATCATGAAGGGGGGGCGTGTGCATGAGCGTCGCGGACATCATGAAGTCCACGGACTCCGCAAGCGCCATCGCTGCGATGGCGAGCGGCAGCCCTTCGAGTTTGATCACGGCCCCTCCTTTTGCGCGAGTTGGGTTGTCGGGTGGATTATACCCCTGGACGCGTTCGGTGCTTTGGGCGAGCGACGAGGCGGATGGGAGGCGAGCGGGGCAAGCGGGAAAGCGCCGGCGTTGTCTCCGTTGCCGATTGCCGCTTCGCGATGCGGGAACATCTGTCCGTTCGGGTCGTTTTCCTTTGCTTTGCCGCTGTGCCGTGCTCGGGATTGCCGTTCGGTCGCATCCTGCTGGCGACGCCCTGCCGACAGTGCCCGACCGGCCGTGACTGCTCGGCCGCATCCGACCGGTCGTGCCCGGCTCCGCATTCGACTGACTGGGCTTTCCCCGGCCAGTTTTTCTGTAATTGTATGCTCAGATATCATTGACTGCTTGCAAGTCGCTGGGATACTCACGAAATGGCGCGGATCGCGTTTTGTGCATGGATTTTCCCCCGGAAAAACGCGCCGAGGGGCTAGTGGCGATTTCGCTGGGATTCCCGATCTGGGAAAACTCTCTCATCGGGATGAAAGGCTGCTTCTCGAGCTGTACACAAGATGCGATCCGTGCCGCTTCGGGCGGGCCTCTATGCTAGAAACCATCCGCTGTTAAACCACCGTTGGCACGAACCGGTGTTTGCCGAATCTCGAACCGAGCCTTCCCTGGTCGGGCGCCGGGCAAGGCCCTCCCCGCCTGACGGGTAGGATTTTGCCCGGCGAACCGGCCTGGCCTCTGCCAATCCTGGTTTAACAGCGGAACGGGGGGGATATTGGCGAGAAATCACCGAAGTCGGAAGATAATGCGGTCCGGACGGGCCCTCTGCCGATGATGCGCGATCGCCGACCAGGGGTTTCGCTTCCACCGTAAGGCGAAAGGGCGCCCGCGTCTTCCGACTTCGGTGATTTCTCGCCATCGGCGACCCTCCTTCTTGGCGAGCCGCCGCCGCTGCAGGCCGGGCCGGGCCCGGTGCGGGCCGCCCGGGCCGCCGCGCGCGGCGATCCCGTCCCGGCCTCGGTCGATCCTGGTTTGACAGAGAGGGGCGGCCTCTCGTGCGGTTTCGTTCGATGGGGAATTCGCAGAAAGCGCGTTTGCGACCGAAAAGGGTGTTCCAGCTGCTTGGTTTTACGCTACACTGCTCGCATTGCCTTTTCGCGTCTGGCGGTGGCGCGATGCGCGAGCTGCGGTCGATAAGCGCGGCGCGCGGATTGCTCCCGAAGGCGTGGCCTGCGAATCGCGGCGCGCGTCAGGACCGGGCGGCTTGCGGGCCGCGCTGCGCCGCCGTCGGACGCTTTTCGATAAGCGAGGAGCCATGGCACGCGAGAAATTCGGATCACGCCTGGGGTTCATCCTGATCAGCGCAGGCTGCGCGATTGGGCTGGGCAACGTATGGCGCTTCCCCTATATTGTGGGGCAATACGGCGGCGCGGCGTTCGTGCTGCTCATCGTGTTCTTCCTGCTGGTGTTCGCCCTGCCTATTTTGGTGATGGAGTTTGCGGTGGGGCGCGCAAGCCGCAAAGGCGTGGCGGGCAGCTTCAACGCGCTGGAACCTGCCGGCACGCGCTGGCATCGGTTCAAGTGGATCGCATTCGGCGGGAACTACCTGCTCATGATGTTCTACACCACCATCACCGGCTGGATGCTGGCGTTCATGGCGAAAAGCGCCCTGGGTGCGTTTGACGGGCTGGACGCCGCCGGAGTGCAGGGCGTCTACGAGGAGATGCTGGCAAACCCGGTGGAGATGGCGGTGTTCATGCTGGTGACGGTGGCCATCGGCGTGATCGTGGTGCGTGCGGGACTGCAGAAGGGCATCGAGCGCGTGACCAAGGTGATGATGGCGGCCCTGTTCGTGGTGCTGGCCGTGCTGTGCGTGCGGGCGGTGACGCTGCCGGGCGCGGGCGCGGGGCTGGAGTTCTACCTCATGCCGGACTTCGGCAAGCTGTTCGCCGGTTCCACGCCGGCCGAGCAGTGGTCCACGTTCGCCGAGGCGGTGTACGCCGCCATGGGCCAGGCGTTTTTCATGGTGTCGGTGGGGGCGGGGTCCATGTCCATCTTCGGCAGCTACATTGGCAAGGAGCGCAGCCTGACGGGCGAGGCGCTCAACGTGGCCGGCCTGGACGTGCTCGTGGCCGTGATGGCGGGCCTCATCATCTTCCCGGCGTGCTTCGCCTACGGCGTGGAGCCGGGGGCGGGGCCGGGGCTGGTGTTCGTCACGCTGCCGAGCGTGTTCGCCCAGATGTGGGGCGGGGCCGTGTGGGGCACCCTGTTCTTCTTGTTCATGAGCTTCGCAGCGCTGTCCACGGTCATCGCCGTGTTCGAGATGATCGTGAGCTTTTGCATGGACCAGTGGGGTTTTCTGCGCGAGCGGGCGGCCCTGGCGAACGGTGTGGCGCTCGCGCTGCTCAGCCTGCCGTGCGTTCTGGGCTTCAACGTGTGGGCGGGGTTCGAGGTGCCCGGCATAGGAAACATCCAGGCGGTTGAGGACTTCCTCATGTCCAACAACGTGCTGCCCTTGGGCGGTCTCGTGTTCCTTTTGTTCTGCACCACGCGCAAGGGCTGGGGCTGGGACGCGTTTGTTGCCGAGGCCGACGCCGGCAAGGGGCTGCGGTTCCCCCGCTGGACGCGGGGATACGTGCGCTTCGTGCTGCCGGCGCTCATCTTGGTGGTGTTCGTGGCGGGGTGGCTTCCCATCGTGCGGACGTGGCTGGGCCTGGGGTAGCGTTTCGGCTTTGCGCCGTGTCATGCGGGTTCGGCGGGTATGATTGCCGCGTTCGTGGGGCGGCTGGCCAAGAGGGGCGGGCTGTTTGCGAATTTCGGGCGCGCGTGGCAGGGCGCGCGCGGCGTCCTGGGGCTTTTGTATCTGCCTGTCCACTCAGGCCGCCAGTTCGTCGTATCCCATCGACCCGTCGGCGACAGCAAGAACGACCTGCAGTAACTTATCGTGCCGTGGTTTGAATCGGAAACCGTTTATAGCAAGGAACATTCCCATGCAGGCTGTCCCTGTTCGTTTGTTGCCATCTGCGAAAGGGTGGTTCCTGACAATGCCGTATGCGTAGCGGGCGGCCTTTTCGGCGGCTGTTGGGTAAAGGTCCTTGCCATCGAATGTTTGGCGTGGCTGCTCCAATGCGGCATCGAAGAGCCCTTCGTCTCTCAAGCCATCGAGGCCGCCGAACTTTTGGATAAGGTGGGTGTGTATGGTCCTTACGTCGCTGTGAGTAAGGTACTCCCAATTGCGTTTCATTTTGCGAGCTCGGCAAAGACGTCAGCGTATTCGTCGATAAATTCTTTCCCCAATCTGACAGCTTTGCTCTCTGCATTGCGCTCCCCTTTGACGGCGTCAATGGGAGTGATTCGAGCGATGGGGCGACTGTTTTTGATGACGGTTACGCTTCCGGCTGCCCGCGCTTTCTCCATGACGCCGCTGAAGTTGCGGGCGACTTCCGTCGCGGTGACGCTGATGGGCATGGCATCCTCCCCGGTTCGTTTCGGCCTCCAGCAGAGTAAGCACAGTATAGAAAATGCGCATTATTATTCAATAATAATGCGAAATAAAATACGCAAAATGCACTATGTTGCCGAAACTGCGATTCAAGCTCCGCAAAGGTTGGTCTTCGAAGATCGAACGGCCAGACGCTGAAAATTTTCGCATTCCTTACCACAGGGCAGACTGCGGCTGTGCTTGGGCGAACTTGCGACTGCGGTTTCGGTTGCAAGCACGGCTGTGACGGCGGACTCAGTCGCAGTCGTGGTCGTGCTTGCAGCCGTAATTGTTACCGCAATCGCAAAAACCGCGAAAAGTGGCATTCAGCCCGCTGAGGAGGCAAAGCGGGCGGCGGGACCCGCACGCGGGCGGGGCGCGCCCAGCCGAGCGCGCCTTTGCGCGTCGCGCATACGTATATTCTTGATAGGCGAAGGTTTCTAGCCTGCTTGGCACCAGGCGAGGGGGGGGGTTCTGAAAGTTTCTCTTTAGTTGAAACTTCTCTTTCCAACTATTTTAATGGATGCAGGACCGCGCTTTGTAATTCGCCGAGGTTGCGGCTTTCATCATTTTTGTCGCCGACGAAAACCGACGATTTCTATTTTCGTCGTCCTTCATTCACGACGAAAACGCATAAAGTGTTAAAATCGTCGGTTAGAATTGCGGAAAGGGGTCGTAGTGCATAGGGAAACAGCAGTTCTTGAATACAAATCTGAAATCACTCGCACATTTCTGGAAACAGTAAGCGCCTTCGCGAACTACACAACGGGAGCAATTGTTTTCGGAATTGCCGACAATGGTGAAATTGTTGGATTGCGTGGTAACTTAATTGATGAGTGCCTGCGCATCGAAACCCTCATCAATGATTCCATTGAACCAATTCCTCGGTTTGAACTAAAGCCGGATCCTGCGAATAAAACAATTAGCTTGATTGTCTACGATAGTCCTGATAAGCCTTATCTGTATCATGGAAAGGCTTTTTGGCGAGCGGACGCTGCAACGGTTGAAGTCCCCCGGATTGAATACCGCCGCCTTGTGCTTGCCGGAAACGGTCAGAGTCTTGACGGAATTAAAAGCCCTGATCAAGATTTAAGTTTTGAATTGCTTTCACGGGAATTGCATGACAAGCTTGGTGTGGATAATCTTGATCTCAATGTATTGCGCTCGCTTGATCTTGCAGCGAAAGATGGCACGTTCAATAACGCGGCGCTTTGGGTGGCTGACCGCAATTCGGCGCCTGGAGTGGATATTGCCAAGTTCGGAAGCTCCATAGACCAAATTCTTGATCATGAAACCGTGGTTGGGGAATCGGTGCTGCGGCAACACGAGGCCGCTCTTCGTATGTTTGATCGCTACTATTCGTATGAGCTTGTTGACGGCATTACCCGGGAGACGCACTATCTACTGCCCCGAGATGCTTTCCGAGAAGCTGTGGCAAACGCGCTTGTTCATCGAACATGGGATGTTCCTGCCGATATTCTTATTCGGTTTTTCGAGAATCGTATAGAAATTACGTCTCCCGGTGGTCTGCCGCCCGACATCACGGAAGATGAATACTTGCGTGGCATGCTCTCTTCTCCGCGCAATCCCATTTTGGCGAATTTGTTCTTTAGACTTGGTTATATCGAGAAAATGGGCACGGGAATTCTTCGCATCAGAAGCCTCTATGAGCCAACTGGCGCTGCGCCCGAATTTAACGTGGGAAAAGGGTCGGTTCAAGTGATATTGCCTGTTCCTTCTCGGGCCTCGATTACGCTAGAGCAAAAAGCGATCCTGTCTGCAATGCCTAAAGGAGTAGCGTTGCCACGTGCCGAAATCGAGAGGCTTGCTCATACCGGTCGCGATGTCACCCTTCGTCTTTTATCAGAGCTTGAGCGGATGAATCTTGTGCGCAAAGAGGGGAGGGGCCGTTCGACACGATATGTAAAACTCTGAGCGGTGCTCACCACATAAGTTCGCCAAATTTGACATAACCGAAGAAACTGCCGGCACTCATCTTGGTGGCGTTCGTGACGGGGCGGCTCCCCTTTGTGCGGGCGTGGCTGGGCATGGGGTAGCGCAGGGCGGCTGGCGAAAGAGCGCGGCCTCGGCGCGCAAAGGGCGCGGCGCGCGGAGGCCCGGCGCACGAGGATCCGGCGCGTGGTGGTCCGGCTCGCAAGGATTTCGGCTCTGGCGCGCAAAGGGCACGGCGCGTTGGAAGGCCGCAGAGGGCGCCCCCGGCGCACGAAGGCCCCGGCGCGCGAAGGCCCCGGCGCGCGGGAGGCGGGCTGCGCCGGGGCCGCTTGGGTTCGAAGGGCCGAAAGCGATGCGGTGTCCGCCCGCTAGATCTCGGCTTTCACGGTTTCGGCCATGAGGTAGCCGTAGTTCAGGGCGGCGTCGAAACCCATGGCGTAGGGGCGGCCGTCCTTCTCCTCGATGGAGCCGCACACGTCGCCCGCCGCGTACAGGCCGGGGATGGCCTCGCCGGCATCGTTTTGCACGTGTCCGGCGGTGTCGATGACAAGCCCGCCCGTGGTCAGGTAGAACGTGGGGATGCAGGACACCACCCAGATGCCGTTGTGCGTGTCCAGGTAGGGCAGCTTCGAGCGTCCGAACTCGTCCTCCTCGCCGGCGAGCGCGTGGGCGTTGTGCGTCTCAAGCGTGGCTGCCAGCTCGGGAAGCCCCAGCTCCTCGGCTGCGGCTTCCACGGAGTCGTAGTGCACCATGTCGCCGCGGTGCTCGAGGCACTTGTACGTGTCCATGGCGTACAGCTCGTTTTTGTTCGTGGTGATGCGGCCCGCTTCGTCGGTGATGTAGTAGAACGCGCCGCCGTTGGCCTCGTCGAGCAGCGCGCGCCCGAGCACGCCGTGGTTGTTGGACATGATGTTGCCGAACTGCTTGCCCGATGCGTTCACGAGGATGCCTGGCGTGGTCTGGTACAGGAAGGCGATCTCGAAGTTCGATCCGGCCTGGTTCGTGGTGGACAGAAACGCGCCCAGCTCGCGCCCCATGCACTCGATGGCGCCGCCCGCCTGCATGCCCAGCTTTATGCCGTCGCCGGTGGAGCCGGGGGCGCAGTTGAACTTGAACTCCGCGTAAGTAGGGTAGTGCTCTTTAAGCATCTCCTCGTTCGCCGCGAAGCCGCCCGACGTGAGGCACACCGCTTTCGCCGTGACGGTCCAGGTGGAGCCGTCGCGCCCCTTCGCTTTGAGCCCGGTGACGCGGCCGTCGGCATCCTGCGCAAGCTCGGTCACCTCCGTGGCGTACACGATCTGCCCGCCGAGCGCGCTGATGCGGTCCACAAGAAAATCCTTCGCGTATCCGCAGCCGCCCATGTAGCAGCCTGGGGCCAGGTAGGGCGTGACGCCGTAGGCTTTGTTCACGCCCAGGCTGTAGAAGCCGATGCCCATGCCGTGCATCCAATCGACGAGCTGGCCCGAATTCGAGTACATGGCCGTTTGGTAGGGCATCGCGCCGTCGAAGCGGTCGTTTTCGGCGACGAGGTACTTCTGCATGACGCCCAGCATGAGCTCCTTTTTGTACATGGGGTTCTCGTCGGCGCGACCGAGGGTGTAGTTCGTCTGCAGCTGCGATTCCGCAGCGGCCACGCCCGAGTACGTCATGGGCATGGAGCCGCCGGCGATGTCCTGCTTCTCGAACAGGATGACGGACATTCCGGCCTCCAGCAGGCGCGTCGCCGCGACAAGGCCCGCGGTTCCGGCGCCCATGAACGCCACGTCCACCTCGGCGGTTTGCGCGGTGCCGCCGCTGGGGGCGGTGGTGCCCAGGCGGTAGTCCTTCGGGTCGCCGCCGGCGTTTTCGATGGCGTCGGCCACGGCGGTCTGGACGGCCATCGAGGTGGTGGTGGCGCCGGTGACGGTGTCCACGTCGAGGTTCTTGGCTTCCAGGATGCGCGCGGCCATCATCGGCGCGGCGGTGGAGCCGATGCCGATCGTGTCGTCGCAGCGCAGCACGCTCACGCCGGCGATGTCGCCGCCGGCCACGGTCACCTGCACGTACAGCGTGTCGTCGTGGCCCATGGCCGTGCCGATCCACTTGCCGTCGGTGAAGCTTTCGGGGGCGTTCTTTTGCGGCTCGGATCCGGTATCGTTTGCCTGGCCGTCGTCTGCTTGCTGCGGCGCGGCGCATCCGGCCAGGGCGCCGAGCGCGGCGGCGCCGCCAAGCGCGAGCGACCCTTTGAGAAAGTTCCTGCGATCAAGCTCCATGCTTGTTCCCTCCTTGTCGTCTTGCTGCGGGATCGGCGGCCATGCCATGCGCGGCTCTGCGCGGCCGCCGGCTGCCAGTATGGGTTGCGGGCGCGGGGAAATCGACACCGGGAATGGGTGCATTTCGCGTCTGCCTGTCGGGCCGACCACTCCCCGATTTTCGGTTAATTTTCGAATCATGCCTGTTCATGCGTTTGCTGATAGTCCATGCGCCGACCGTTTTTCGCCTGCCGCCGCCGTGCTTTTCGCGAAGAGCGGCTACAATACCGAGGGGAGGAGGTCGCGTGGCGAACGGGTTGGCTGACAAAGCGCTGGGAGCGGTGGGGTTCGGTCTGTGCAAGACCGCGATATCGGTCGCCTACATCACGGTGATGGGGTCGGTGTCCCAAAGCGTCGGGTTCGTGTCCGAGCTTGATTTCATGTTCACGATGAACGCCACCTCGTTTGCCACCGCGCTCGTCATCTTGCTGCTGGCGGGGTTCGGCCGTCTGCGTCCGGGAGGTTTGTCGCAAGCGCCTGCGGTCGTCTCGTTGCTTGCGGGGTTTCTTCTGAGCGCGACGGGCGCCACGGCCGGGCTGCCCGTTGGCGCCACGGCTGCGCTCTACGGGTTGCTGTGCGGGTTCGCGCAGATCGTGCTCAACGGCGCGTGGCTTGAGGTGTTCGCGGCCGAGTCCGATGCGGCGACGGGCGTCGCCCAGGTGCTTGGCGGTTTGGGCGTCCAATGCGCGCTTGTGTCGGCGGTTCCGCTTTTGGGGTCGTTCGCGGCCAGCGTGTTCTCCTTCGTGGCGGTGGCGGTTTCCGCGCTCATGCTGGCGCGCCTCAAGCGTGCGACGACGTTTCCCGCGCAGGCGGCGCTGCTGCCGGCGCGGGGAGAGCGCTTCCGGCTGCTGCAGGCGTACCTGTGCCTGTTCGTGCTTGTGGGTGTGGTGGGCATCCTGCACACCACTGTGCTCGGGTCGCAGTCCGAGCACATCGTGGGCGATGTGAACATGTGGATGCCGCTGGTGGCGGCCACGGCGATCACGGCCGTGGTGGCGGGGCTGACCGTGCTGCATCCCGATCCCGCGGCGGTGTACAAAGGGTGCCTGCCGGTCATGCTGGTGCTCCTCTCGCTGCTGCCGTTTTTCGGCGAGGCGCTGGGCGGGCTTGCCGGCTTGGTGATGATCGCGTGCTACGACGTGTGCGGCATGGTGTTTCTGCTGTTCATCGTCGACCGCGCCCGCACGTTGCGCGTGTCGAGCTACGTGCTGTCCAGCGTGTACCTGGGAGGCTCGGGGCTGTTTTTGGTCGTTGGGCTGGGCATCGGCAACGCCCTTGGCGCGCTGAGCGTCGACTACGGGCTTTCGCTTCTGACGCTGCTTGCGTTTGCGGCCATCTATCCGCTGGCCATCGCGTTCGTAGTGGCGCTGCGGCGCGCGCATCCTGCGGGCGAGGACGCGAAGGAGGCGCGGGATGCGGGCGCGGAGGGCGCGCGGGATGCCGCTGGGGGCGTGGACGAGGGCGCGCGGGGCGCAGACGCGGAAAGCGAGCCCTCGCGCTGCGGCGACGCGCCCGGAGCGGCGCCTGCCGTCGAAGGCGCGCTCGGAACCGGTGTGGACGCGGTGGCGGCGCGCTTCGCCCTGACGCGCCGCGAGCGCGAGATCCTCGGCTACCTGGCGCGCGGCCGCTCGGCCAGGTTCATCGCCGAGGAGCTGGTCATCTCCGAAAACACGGTATGGGCGCATATCAAGCGCGTGTACGCCAAAACGGGGGTCCACTCCAAGCAAGAGCTTATGAGCGTGGTGGAGAAGCAGGCGGGCGGGGACGCGCGGCAATAACCATGCAGGGCGCGCAGGGCCCTTCCCGGCGATTCGACGTTTGCAAGAGGGTTGGGGGAATCGAATCTCCGAGAAGGGGCCCTTGATCGAAGGAGGATGCGGGAGCGCAGCCTCCCCTCCGCCGGGGCGCGGAAGGAGGATGTGGCTGCGAAAGCGTTAGGGTTGAATGTCAGTGCAAGTGCAAGCTGTAGGGGGGGGGTGGGGTGTGCTTGCTGCGACATTCAACCTTGCGACCTTCGACCCGCAACGTTGCAAGGTTGCGGGCATCGCGGGTTGTGTTGCGCCCTCCTCGCTGCGTCTGCGTTCTTGAGCGCCGCGTCTTCGCTACCCTCGCCTCGCCGCGCCTCGCTCGCGCCGCTCTCCGCTTCGCTCGCCCCTCCCCTGACGCGAATATTTCTCCACATTCGGAGTTTTCCCGGAACGAGCCTCGCGCGGGCGGCGCCGGCGTGGCTATAATAGCGGGTAGCATCCGATCAACGGACGTCGCCCGGCGCGCAGGTCAGCGCTCGGTCGGCATCCGTCCCACGCCGACCGCAGATGGAGGAGCCCATGGCCTACTATTTCGACGAGCCGTCCCGTACCTTCAACGAGTATTTGCTGGTTCCGGGGCACACGCCGGCATCGTGCGTGCCTGCGGCCGTGAGCTTGAAGACTCCGCTTGTGAAGTACCGCAAAGGCGAGGAGGAGTGCCCGCTTTCGCTTAACATCCCCATGGTGTCGGCCATCATGACCGCTGTGTCCGACGACCGCATGGCTGTGGCGCTGGCCACCGAGGGCGGCCTGTCGTTCATCTACGGCAACCAGTCCATCGCCGACGAGGCGGCCATGGTCGCGCGCGTCAAAGACTACAAGGCCGGCTTCGTCACCTCCGATGCCAACCTCTCGCCCGACATGACGCTGGGCGACGTGGTGGCGCTCAAGGAGGAATACGGCCACTCCACCATGCCCGTCACCGACGACGGCACCGCGCACGGCAAGCTTTTGGGCATCGTGACCGGCCGCGACTACCGGCTGTCGCGCATGGGCCTGGACGAGAAGGTGTCCGACTTCATGACCCCGCGCGAGAAACTCATCGTTGCGCCGGCCGACACCACGCTCAAGGCTGCCAACGACATAATCTGGGACAACAAGCTGAACTCCCTGCCCATTGTGGACGCGGACGATCACCTGGTGGCGCTTGTGTTCCGCAAGGACTACGACTCGCACAAGTCCAACCCCAACGAGATGCTGGACGCGCACAAGCGCTACATGGTGGGTGCGGGCATCAACTCCCGCGACTATGCCGAGCGCGTGCCGGCGCTCGTGGAGGCCGGCGCGGACGTGCTGTGCATCGACAGCTCCGAGGGCTTTTCCGACTGGCAGAAGATGACCATCGAATGGGTGCGCGAGCGCTACGGCGACACGGTGAAGATAGGCGCGGGCAACGTGGTGGACGCCGAGGGCTTCCGCTTTTTGGCCGAGGCGGGCGCGGACTTCGTGAAGATCGGCATCGGCGGCGGATCCATCTGCATCACGCGCGAGACGAAGGGCATCGGCCGCGGTCAGGCCACGGCCACCATCGAGGTGGCGAAGGCGCGCGACGAGTACTTCCGCGAGACGGGCGTGTACGTGCCGCTGTGCTCCGACGGCGGCATCGTCTACGACCACCATATCTCGCTCGCGCTGGCCATGGGCGCCGACTTCGTCATGCTGGGCCGCTACTTCGCGCGCTTCGACGAAAGCCCGTCGAACAAGGTGATGGTGAACGGCACCTACATGAAGGAGTACTGGGGCGAGGGATCGGCCCGCGCGCGCAATTGGCAGCGCTATGACCTGGGCGGCAAGAAGAAGAGCCTCACGTTCGAGGAGGGCGTGGACAGCTACGTGCCCTACGCCGGCAGCTTGAAGGACAACGTGGATGTGACGCTGCTCAAGCTGAAATCCACCATGTGCAACTGCGGCGCGCTCACCATCCCCGAGTTCCAGGACAAGGCGAAGCTCACGCTGGTGTCCGCCACGTCCATCGTGGAGGGCGGCGCGCACGACGTGCTGCTCAAGGACAAAACGCCCTACGTGAGCAACGCGCGCTAGGGAGCGGGCGGCATATGTCAAGGACCCGCCTGCGTTTCGGCGCAGGCGGGTCCTTCTTGCGCGCGCTACCGTTCGCGCTTGCCGTGTTTTCGCTGCGCCGGGTTTCCGCCTGCGATTCGCGCGTTTGCGCTGGTGGTCTTTGTGTTTTCAGGCGCAGTGTCGTGCGCTTTCGCCTGCGCCGGCGCCTTGCGGCTTGCACTTGCCGCGACATAGTCTGCGCTCGATGCGGCATTCAACCGCATTCAACTGCAGCTTGATTTCGCTGCCGCCAACGGTAATGGATCCGGAAGTTTTCGACGATATTTTACCGTCTCTGGGTTTCCGCGAGTCCTCGGCAGCCTCCAATGCGTCACGACGGTAATAGTTCGTGTTCTTCGCTGTCAGGTTCCGTTTGAGAGCTCCTGAGCGGCGCGATGGCTCCTGCGGCGATTCGGATGTCGCCGCGAAGGCGCGCGACCGGTCTGCCGCAGATGTTGGAAGGGAGGCGTGTCTGGTCGTTGCCGAAAGCGCGGGGTTGTCGGCGAGGGAGACGGAGGTGCTTGCGCTGGTGCTCAAGGGCCGCGACCTGCCGTACATAGCCGAGAAGCTGGTGGTTTCGAAGAACACGGTGCGAACCCATATGCGCAACATCTACGCAAAGCTCGGCGTCCATAGCAAACAGGAGGTCATAGACCTTGTAGATGGACAGGGCGGTGAGCGGTAGGCGCAGTGTTTCCGGCGGAACGCGGCACTCAGGCGGCGCGCCGGCGCGCACGTCGGCCGAGGGACAAGGCGGCGGATGGCGCGTGGCTGCTCGTGTTTTTCGCGGTGGTCATGACGCTGCTGGCGCTGCTGGCAGTGCTGGGAGTCACCTCGTTTCCGCAGGTGAAGCGTCGTATGGCTGCTGCGTTTTGGACGAGGCTGCAAAAGGGAGCGTACGTGTTTTTCGGCCTGGTCTACCTGCGCCTTGTCATCGTGCTTCTTTCCTCGGCGCTGGCGGGAGGGGCATCACGGCCGCAACCAGCGTCGCCGTGTACACGGCGCCGTTCGCTCTCTACGTCATTCTCCGCATCCACTAAGCCGTGTCGGACTCCCGCAGGGAAACCTCCTTCACCTCGCAAAACAGATCAAGATAATCCTGGGCTGATAGGCGTCTGATGGTGGATTTGCGAAACGCCTTTTCGTCGCGCGAGATGATGAAGTCCACCGGGACGCTTTCGGCGCAGGCGCGGATGAGGCCATCCTCGAAACCAGGTTCGTTCGACCTGAGGGCAAGGCGGCATATGCCCTCATCAACCCCAAGGATGGTGAACGCATCGAGAGCCGCTTCCACATAGGCGCACGCAGCGGACTCATTGGCGTACTTTGTCAGAACGTAGTAGACGTCTTTCAGGGAAGAGGCGGATACGTACCCTGTTGCGCCCCCATACGCAATCTCGTCGAGGAGCAGCGTTGCGGCAGCCCACCCTGGCCGCTCTCCCATAGCTGCGTCGAGGAGGATGTTGGTGTCGAGCAGCAAGGCTTTACTCATAGCGGCTCGCAATCAGGTCCTTGATCTGCGCATCCGACAGGCGCCCTACGGCCTCGTTTTTGTGCTGCCGCGAGAAGTTTTTGAGCGTGGAGATGGCGGCTTGCTTCCGCTGCGTTTCGGACGTGCGTGATGGACGGGGCAGGCTCTCTCCCTGGCGAATGGCGTCTATAAGAACCGATCCGCAATACTGACCGTAAGACATACCAAATTCTCGTCGCGTCATCGCGTCTGCATACGCAAGCGCATCCCTGTCAACTCTGCTTGAAAACGTTTTCGTAGCCATAATCACCCGCCCTTTCTGGTGTGTACACAAGTTTACGTCTATGAAAGAAACAAGTAAACACCCATGTGCCGACGGGACGGCGCCAACGAATAAAACAGTATTGCCGGATGGGGTAATGCGCGGTAACGGCTCCGGGAGGCCCCTCGGATGGCGAGAAATCACCGAAATCGGAAAACCTTGCGGCCCCGCCCCTCCATGGTGCAAGAGAAATACCAGGTCGGTGATTGCGCAATGCTGTCGAGAGGCATGTTCGTGCGGTTTCATCTTCCGACTTCGGTGATTTCTCGCCATCCGAGGGGCCTCCCGAAGCTTTTTCACCAGATTGCGACACCTTGGGACCGTCAGGGGAGTCACGCCGCGATCAAGCGCAAAAAACGCCTGGTCGAGGAAAGACGATCCGGCGCGAATCCTCTCTGTCTTGCAAAAACGGTCCTTGTGATGTCGCAGTCTGGTTGTTTTCCAGCGATCGAACGGTTTCCTATGCAGTATTTTCTAGTTTGGCTCCATCGCTCAAGAGGTGCGGACAGATGGAGTAGCGCTGCCGGATGGTACAATGCGTAATAACGATTTGGAAAGCTGAGGCGACGGACAACTAAGGTGGTGCGATTGTGTCCTCCGACGTGTACAGTATTGATGAGCTGCGGACGATGGTCTTACCTTTGCTTGATAAGTATGGCATGGCCTCTGCAAGCCTGTTCGGCTCATATGCTCGCTGTGAGGCGCGGGAGGATTCCGACATCGATATCCTTCTTGTTGGTCAACCGGGTTTTCGGCCCCTTGGCATATTCGGCGTTGCGGAAGAGTTGAGCCGTGCGAGTGGAAAGCGTGTCGATGTGTACGAGATGTCGGAGCTGGATCCCGGCCCGTTTCGTGAAACCGTCCTGAAAGAAGCGGTGCCGCTATGAAAACCGACCGCTATCGGCTCGAACGCATTGCAGAGATAGGAAATCAGCTGCTTGATGCCGTGAGTGATTTGGATATTACGGAAACAACTCTTAGTAACGACTATCGTCTACAGTGGCTCGTGACCACTCCCTTGTTCAATATCGGTGAACAGGTCAATTGCCTTTCTTCTGGTCTAACCGCGAGATACCCTGACGTCCCGTGGACAAGTGTAGCGGGACTTAGGCATCGGTTGGTTCACAATTACGAGGGAACGAACTGGAGCATGATTGCTCGCATCATTTTGGAGGATGTTCGCCCTTTAGTTGAAAGTGTGCAGGCTATTATTATGGAGTTGCACGATGACGCGGAGTAAAGTGATGCTGCTTCTGTATGCTTCCGCACACTCTAGTTCTCCCGAGCTTTTACGGTGGGGTTTGCTTGGATGATGGCGTGGAGTTGGTCGATGTAGCGCAGCAAGAGGTCGCTTGGGCGGCGCTCGGCGTGCATGACGTAGCCCACTTGCATGCGCTCGTCCACGTTAAGCGGGATGCTCGCAATGCCCGACTGCATTTCCGCCGAGAGCACGCCGGTGGAAAGCGTGTAACCGTTGTGGCTGGTCAAAAGGTTGGTGAGCGTGCCGCGGTCCGAGATACGAATATTGCGCGCGTGCGGCAGGTAGCTCAACGGCTCCTCGGAGTAGTAAAACGAGTTGGAGGTCCCCTGCTCGAACGAGTAGCGGGGGTAGGGCTCCAGGTCGCTCGGCGCAAGCAGCGCGCGGTGCGCAAGGGGATGGTGCTCTCCCACGAACACGTGCACGTCGGCCTCGAACAGGGGATGGTAGGACAAGTTGGCGTCCTCGAACGCCTTTTGCAGCACCCGGCGGTTGAAGCCGTCGGTGTAGAGGATGCCCACTTCGCTACGAAACGCCCGCACGTCGTCGATGATCTCCGCCGTGGTGGCCTCGCGCAGGATGAACTCGTAGTCATCGCCCTCGCACGCCTCCACCACGTTCACGAACGCCTGCACGGAAAACGCGTAGTGCTGCGTGGACACGGCCAGCCGCAGGTGGGAGGTGCCCTTGCCGGCGTAGCGGGCCTCCAGCATGTCGGCCTGCTCCACCACTTGGCGCGCGTAGCCCAAAAGCTCGGTGCCGTCGTTGGTGAGCGTGACGCCGCGGTTGCTGCGCGTGAACACGGAGATGCCCAGCTCCTGCTCCAGCTCCTTGATGGCGGTGGAAAGGTTTGACTGCGAGGCGTACAGGTTCTGCGCCGCCGCGTTGATGGAGCCGTACTCGGCGATGGCGATGAGGTAGCGCAGTTGTTGTAAGGTCATGAACGGTCCTTTCGGGGTGTGTGTGCGGCGGGGCAGGCGCGCGGCAGACGCGCCCCGCACCGTCCCGCTCCATGTTGCGCGTTTGCCGCGCGCCGTGCGCGTTTCGTCTCGCCGGGCGATTTGTGCTGCGCTATCCCGTAGCAGCAAGCACGCGCAGCGCTTTTTCTAATGCTGCTTCGCGCATGAATTCCGATTTTTTGACGCCGGTTGCTTCAGCGGCGCGCGCTATCAGTTCGGCTCCAGATTCCGGACACTTAAAGGAAAGGTTGGCGTTTGGTTCGTGGGAAAGGCGCGGACGACCGGCACGCAACGCAACAAGGTGTCCGTCCCATGTGCCGCTTTCCCACTCTTGGGCCCGACGTTCGATTTCCTCATCTGTTAAAACGTACCCATTGGTAAGTTTGTAGTCTGTCATCGCCGTCTCCTCTCGTTGTGCTTAATTTCGTCTCGTATGCGTTTTGATATAGGAGTGTTTGCGTGGTAGATAAGCCATCCTTGCTCAGTAAGCGTGCCAACCATTTCAACCTCACGCCCGTTCCCGTCAACACCAATCCATACATATTCGGGAAAGTTCGGGCTGTTTGGCCGCAAGGCCTCGTAGTGAGCATGTTGCCATGCATATACAACGTCCTCTTCCTGTAGCTGAGGATGTCGGCTCAGTATGCGGGGATGGACGATCGGTTTTTCCATATGCATCCCTTACGTAGCTTTTCTACTACTATATTGTACTACTAATTGGTTTTGTAGGGAAGTCCTGAGAGGGAAGGGGTCCTCCACCGGGTTATCGGTTTTTTCGATAGCAAAGCATCAAAACATCGAATGATCGGGAAGGTTGTGTTCGCGGCGGGTTCGTGGTTTCATGCAATACGCTGCTTTGCGCGCGGGTCCCGGTGCAGACGGGCGCTTCGCAGGGAGCGCTCCAACGCCAAACTCGGCGGGGCGCGGCGCAGGCGGCAACAGGAACGCACGCGAACAAGGAGCAACCATGGCAAAGGACATTCCCTACGATCAGAAGTACTACGATCCGGAAATAGAATGCATGCCGCGGCCCCAGCTTGAGGAGTTGCAGCTGCAGCGTCTGAAGGACATGGTGGCCTACGCGTACGAGAACACGGTGTACTACAAGCGCGCCTTCGACGAGGCCGGCGTTGCGCCCTCCGACATCCAGACGCTTGCGGACATCGCGAAATTCCCGTTCATCGACAAGAAAACCGAGCGCGACACCCAGCATGTGGGCAGCTTCTTCGGAGAGATGTGCTCCGTGCCCGAGGAGGAGGTCGTGTTCATGGCCACCTCTTCGGGTTCCACGGGCGTGCCCACGGTGAGTCCCTTCACGCAGGAGGACTTCGACCTGTGGCAGGACACCGAGGCGCGGCTGTTCTGGCAGGCCGGCATGCGTCCGAACGACCGCTACGTTCATGCGCTCAACTTCGCGCTGTACGTGGGCGGCCCCGACGTCATTGGCGCGCAGCGCCTGGGCGCGCTTGCCATCTGGGTGGGTGCGGTGCCTTCCGACCGTCTGCTGTTCGTGCTCAAGCAGTATCAGCCCACCATCATCTGGACCTCGCCCAGCTACGCGTGGACGCTGGGTGTGAAAGCCAAGGAGAAGGGCTACGATCCCAAGGTTGATTTCAACATCCACACCATCATCGTGGCAGGCGAGCCGGGCGGCTCCATCAAGTCTACGCGCGAGGCCATCGAGGAGCTGTGGGGCGCGAAGGTGGTGGACTTCTTCGGGCTGTCCGACATTTACGGCGCATGCGCGGCCATGTGCGAGGCAAAGGACGGCCTGCACATCGTGGAGGACCAGATCCTGGTGGAGACGGTGGACCCGGCCACCGGCGAGGTGCTGGAGCCCGGCAGCACGGGTGAACTCACCTACACCACGCTGACGAAGAAGGCCCGCCCGATGATCCGCTTCCGCACGGGCGACATCGGCTACGTGAGCACCGAGACGTGCAGCTGCGGGCGCACCCATGCGCGCATCCACGTGACCGGCCGCAAGGACGAGATGTTCATCGTGGGCGCGGTGAACGTGTTCCCCTCCGACGTGGAGCACGTGGTGCGCGGCGAGAAGGGTCTGACCGGCGAGTATTCCATCCGCGTGTACGACGAGAACTTCTCCACGCGCTACGAGGTGTCGGTGGAGCGCGCGCACGGTTCCGACGAGCCCTACGACGCGGTTGCGCGCCGCGTTGAGCAGGCGCTCAAAGCGCACACGGGCGTGCGTCCGGCCAAGGTTATCGTGTATGATGCGGACAAGCTGGGCACGTCGAGCGAGCACAAGGCGAGCAGGTTTATTGACGAGCGCGGCAAGTAGGTTTGAGGTTCCGCCGGCCTACCGGCCGGCGGAACAGGCCGACGCTGCGAGAGGCTGGTGCGCGCCGCCTTCGCGCGATCTCAAAGGCTCATTGGTTGTTCCGCCGTTCTGGCGAACAGCGGAACCGCTCGATGCTGCGGCCGGCTGTGGTACCGAATCTTCGCACGCTGAAGAAGACTCACGTACCTAAGTACGCTTCGTCTTCTTCATCCCGCGAATCTTCGGCACCACAGCCGCCCTCGCTGACTTGATTGGGCCTGGGTGAAAACCTCGCTGATTTAATTGGACTTAGGCGAAAGACCTCGTTGACTTGTGGACAGGTGCGAGAAACTTCGCTAACCTAACTTGAACTTGAGCGAACGCGATTTCGCTGAAAGGGGCTGTGAATTATGAGTGCTGAGGCTACGTTCGCTGTTTCGGGGCAGCATTATCTGTTCAACGTGCAGACGTTTGCGCACGTGGTGTTGGCGTTGGGCGGCGATGCGTACCGCTACGCGCTGCGCGACCGCACCACGCAGGACGTCATCGACGACGTTGCCGCAGGGACGAGCCAGCTGGGCGTGCTGTTCCAAACCTCCGACACGGCTGATGAGCTGAACACGGTCTTCGAGGCGGCGGGCTTGGAGTTCGTGGAGCTTATCGCGTCGGCGCCGCGCGTGGCGCTGCCGGCGAGCCATCCCATGGTGAACGCCGAGAGCCTGACGCTCGAGGACATGGAGGACTACCCGTACGTGTACTTCGACCAGGGGAAGGACGCGCCGGCGGCCTTCGCCGAGGAGGCGCTGGCGGGCGTGCCGCGCGCCAAGTCCATCGCGTGCACCGACCGCGCGTCGCTTTCCGAACTCATCGTGGCGCTCAACGGCTACACGGTGACGAGCGGCATTCTGGTGGGCATCTCCGACGGCGCCAGCCTCAAAACCGTGCCGCTGGACACCGACGTGACGCTGCATCTGGGCTACGTGGTGCGCAAGGGCGAGGAGCTGGACGAAACGGCCCGGCGCTTCGTGGACACGCTGGAGAAGAACCTGGCAAAATACGCGCGGTTCTAACGCGCTCGCCCACGTCGCGCTTCCCAGCGCCCGACGGCCATCCCGCCGTCGGGCGCTTTCGCGTTTGCGGGGCGACGTTGGCAAAACTTCTCGGCGCGGTTCTTCACAACAGTATCCCGTTTTGTTCATTGCAATTGACAAAATTTACCTTTGAGACTACTTTGTCAATTACAATGAACAAAATTGGAGGTTATCATGATCGAACGCCCTCTTTATCTCGATAGAATTCGTCCATTTATTGGGAAACCTGTCATTAAAATCGTGACGGGCGTTCGTCGGTCAGGCAAATCGACGTTGCTCAAGCTCGTGCAGGCCGAACTTAAGCAGCAAGGTGTTCCTCATAGCCGCATTTTGGACATCAATTTTGAGGCATACTCGAATCGCCGATTGAAAGATGCGGACGAATTGTACGAGCACGTTGCGCATTGGATACAGAGTTCGGATGGCGATGCCGGCTTACGGTATCTGTTCTTTGATGAAATTCAGGAGGTCGAAGGTTGGGAGCGCCTTATTCCCGGCTTGTTGGCGGAGTTCGACGTTGATGTGTATCTGACCGGTTCGAACGCTCGCTTTCTTTCAAGCGAGTTCGCCACGTACCTCAGCGGACGGTATGTTGAATTCAAAGTGCTTCCGTTTTCATTTTCCGAATTCGTCCGTTTGCGCTCGAACGGAGGTGACTCGCAGACGATGCAAAAGTTGTTCGATGAGTATCGCGTGCTCGGTGGCTTTCCATTTCTGGCGCATCTGGATTACGAGCCCGATCCTTGTCGGGAGTACCTTCTGAGCGTGTACGATACCGTTGTGCTCAAAGACATGGTGGAGCGTGAAAACGTAAGGGATTCGGCTCTGCTTGGCCAATTGCTGCCGTTCCTCATTGCGAATGTGGGTCATACGTTCAGCGGCCGCAGTATCGAGCGCATGCTGCAAGGGGAGAACATATTCATTTCAATAGGCTCGGTTCTGAAATACATCCAGGTGGCGTGCGATGCTAACCTTTTCTACCGTGCTTCGCGCGTAGATGTTATGAGCAAGAAGGTTTTTGCGAGCCAAGAGAAATACTACCTGGTTGACCATGGTTTGCGTGAGGCGGTGTACGGGAGCAACGATCGCAACATCGATCAGGTGTTGGAGAATATCGTGTTTTTGGAATTGCTGCGCTATGGCTGGACGGTGACGGTGGGCGACAGGAAAAAAGACGAAGAGTCGGGGGCGTCAGGTTCGCGGGAGATTGACTTCGTCGCTTCGAAAGGGTCGCGGAATCTGTTCATCCAAGTGTGCTATTTGTTGGCATCGGAATCAACGATTGAGAGGGAGTTTTCGGCGCTGGAGGGCTTGCGGAGCGATTTTCCCAAGTACGTTTTGTCGATGGATGAAATCGACAGGAGTCGCAACGGCATCATTCATAAGAACGTGCGGACGTTTTTGCTGGAAGCGGATGAGATTCTAGCGTGATGCTTGTTGATCGTCATCCCAGGCTGCGTGGCGTCCCCTGCCGGCTAGGTCGAACGTTTCCTCGCTGACGGGGGTGTGCGGGCGGGCGTCCCGCTTCTCGTGCACGCGTTCGCGCCGCTCGCGTTCGGCGCGCACCTCGCTTGGGCGCATCCGGCGGGCCGATGCTTCGTCGGATGCGGGCGCCTCGTCGGCGCGCTCCTTCGCAAAGCCCATTCTGATGCTGATGTACTCGCTGATCAGCAGCACGAACAGGATGCACATGATGATGAGGTAGCCGATGACCGCGCCCGGCAGCCCGGTGAAGTTCACCAGCAGCACGGGCACGAAGAGCGAGAATCCGAACGTGATCAGATACAGGCGCATGACCGACTTCTGGCGCCGCAGCACGGTGATCACCTGGTACAGAAACTCGATGGCCGCCGTCACGCCGCCCGCCGCCAGCATGATGAAGCACAGCCCGCGGAACTGCTCGAAATCCAGGCCGTACAAAAAGCTCATCACCGGCAGGCCGACCGACCCCATGATGAGCACCATGACCAAGGTCAGGGCCACCACCATGGCAAACATGGCCACCACGATAATGTCGAACTTGCGCCGCTTGGCGGGGTCGTGCCATGCCTCCGCCATGCGGATGGTGAGCGGCTTGTACACGAACCCGGCGGTCAGCAGGATGCCGTGGGCGGGGAAGTACAGCGCGTTGAAGTACAGCTGGTTGTCGTAGGAGAGCACGCCTTCCATCACGAACTTCGGCATGTTGTCGATGAGGTTGTACATGAACAGCGCCACGAACAGGGGAAAGCACTGCTTGAACAGCGAGGCGATGCTGCCCAAGCTTGCTTTGCGCGACTTGGGCGACTCGAATAGCGAAAGCGGCAGCGTCAGGAACAGAAACGTTGCCACCGCAACTGCGGCCATGGCTATGCAGGAGACGGGAAGATTGCGGGTGACCAGCAAAAACACGCTGAACACCACCAGCACGACCACCGAGCGGAACGTTTGGGAGACGCCTGCGAGGTAAAGCTTGTCCACCTGCTGCAGACGTCCCTCGTACACGTCGGCCAGGGCATCGACCATCTTGTACACGCACACGCCCATGCAGATGGCGAACATGTCATCGGCGTACCCGCGGAAATTGCAGTACGCCACGCCCGCCACAATCATGATCAGACAGGTTATCCAGCGGTTCACCTGGTAATCGGCAAACGAGTGCTCCTCGTCCAGGTCGGATGCCTGGTAGGTGCGCACGCCGTAGTTTCCCACGAACATGAGCATGAGCGCTGTGATGAACGCGATGGAGAACATGCCGGCTTGCTCCACGCCCACCAGCTGCGTGGTCACGATGGTGAGGATGGGAAACGTCATGCCCCAGGTTCCCACGCCGATGGAGTTCCACACGTAGTCGCGCTTGGTGCGGCCGGCCGCGTACTCGGCTTCCTGGGCGGCGAGCGAGCGCTCGGACACGGCTCCCAGCAGGCGGTTGCACCAGTGGTTCACCAGGCGCGTGACGAAGTTCGGCTTGCGGGGCTTGCGCGGGGGCTTGCCCGCTGCGCGTCGTCCGCGTCCGTGGAATGCTGCGGCGGAGAGGGGGATGGTGCCGGCGGGCGGAGCGTCGTCGGGAGCTTCGTCGCCAGGCGCGCTCTCGCTTGAGCACGTTGCGTGCGCGCGGAGGGAGCTTGTGCGTTCTCCCCTTCGCCTCATCTGCGGGTTGTCGTCGTGCGCCGTGCGGCCCATGCCGTCGTTCAAGCTCCTTCGGATGCCTCGTTTTCTTCGGAGCACCCATTATAGAGGCAGGGCGCCTGCCGCCTCGCAAGATTCATAGCAGCAGCAAACGGGACGTAGTGCGGGGCCTTGCGCGGCGGGCCGGCATGGCCGACGGTGGTTTAGCGGCGGAGGCCGAAGCCTCGTCCCGCAAGTTGGTCACAAACCGCACCCTGTGGCATTCCGGGCGGCCTATCCGGCGCGTCGGCAGGTCGCGCGGTTTTCGCGACCTGGGATTTCTCCGAGTGCGGGGAGCGCGGAGGGTGCGAAACCGGCTCCGCGCGTGCCATAGGGTGCCGTTTGCGACCAACTTGCCGGCGGCCCCTCGCCGAGCCGCCTTCGGTTGGCGGGGGGCCGTGTCAACCTTTGCTTAGCAGAGCTGCCTTTTTGCGCGCAACGGGTTTTCATTTTGCCAAAGCGCGTTCGGCGCGACGCGGTGTTCAGGCTGTGCATCGTTTTGAACGTGGTCATCAACCTGGCGGGCGCGCTGGCGCTTGCTGGGCGGATCGGATGTTACGCCGGAGGTCGGCCGTGTTGCGCGCAGGCGGCATTTGCTGGCGCTCGCGGGCGTTTTTGGGCGTCGCGCATTCTCGGGCATTCTCTCGCATTCTCGGGCGCCCTCGGAAGAGCCTTGGGGGCGCACGAGGCTCTTCCGAGGGGCGCTTTTCGCGAATGCGCCGCGCGCGGGCATGCGAAACCCGGCTCCGAATTGCCGCCGCCCCCGATTCGCGTCGCAGATGCGGATGGCGGGGGTATACTGGCATGATCGACGTGCGAAATGGCGAAGGGGGAGGCTCATGATCGAGGTGTTATGGCACGGCCGCGGCGGGCAGGGCGCGTTCACGGCTGCGCGCCTGCTGGGCGCGGCGGCGTCGCTGGCGGACGGACGGCATGCGCTGGCGTTCCCGTCGTTTGGACCCGAGCGTCGCGGCGCGCCCATGCGGGCGTTCACGAAGATGGACGAGCGGCCTATCGGCGATCGCAGCGCCATCGCGCATGCGGACTACGTGGTGTATCTGGACGAGACGCTGCTCGGCGACGGATGGGCCGACGAGCTTAAGCCGGGCGGCCGGGTGCTGGTGAACAGCACGCGCGGCTTTAAGGACGAGCGCATCGTGGCCATTGACGCCGACGGCATATCCTCCGCGATTCTGGGGCGCCCCATTCCCAACACCGTGTTCCTTGGCGCGCTCTCCGCGCTGTGCGATCAGGTGGATGTCGAGGATGTGAAGGAGGCGGTGCGCCAGTACATGCCGAAAAAGCTGCACGAGGGCAATGTGCGCATCGTAGACGCGGCGCGCGAGGCGACGGCAGCGGCTGCGAGGCCCTGTGAAGAGGACAACGGGGTGTCCGTTGCGGCTGATGGCGATATGGCGTTGTCTGCGTCGGCGCCCGCATTCGGTGCTTTCGCGTCGGAATTCGGGGCCGGGAGCGGCGTCTGCACTTCGCCGACCGCATCTGGGTCCGATGCTCCTGCGTCGGCGCCCGCATCCGATGCCTCTGCCGTGCTGGCTGCATCCGGTACCCTCGCATCGCCTGCGCGGCCCGACGCGCGCATTCCCTTGTTGCGCGACGAGACGCTCGATCCCGCCGCGTTCGCTCGTGCGACATGCTTTGAGGCCGGCTACCTTGTTGCGAAGAACGCCGGCTGGCGCAATGTGCGTCCCGTGATCGACGCGACCGCATGCACAGGCTGCCTGCAGTGCTACCTGTACTGCCCCGACGGCACGGTGTATAAGGTTCCGGCGGCTTGCCAGCCGCCGGAACCTGCCGACGCTGCGGACGGCTGCAGCACCCGATCTTCGCGCGATCCCGGAGGCTTGCGTACCGAAGTACGCGGCGCCTCCGCGATCCCACGAATCTCAGGCACTGCAGCCGTCCTCGCTGACGTTAGTGGACCTGCGGCAAGGACTCAATCTGCGGCAACTCAACCTACAACAGCCCCCGTGGCTATCGACTACGACTTCTGCAAAGGATGCGGCGTGTGCGCCAAGGCGTGCCGGTTCGGCGCTATCACCATGGTTCCCGAGCGCGGCGAAAGCGAGGAGGATGCCCGATGAAGCGGTTCCTTTCCGGCGACGAGGCGTTTGCCGAGGGCGTGCGGCTGGCGCGTCCGCAGGTGATTTCCGCGTACCCCATCACACCGCAAACGGTGGTGGTGGAGCGCCTCTCCGAAATGGTGGAAGCGGGCGATCTGGCGGCCGAGTACGTGCACGTGGAAAGCGAGCACTCGGCGCTCTCGTGCGCTATCGGCGCGTCGGCTGCGGGTGCGCGCACGTTCACGGCCACGTCGAGCCAGGGCTTGCTGTACATGGCCGAATGCCTGACGTATGCGTCGGGCGGGCGGTTCCCCATCGTCATGATGAACGCGAACCGCGCCACCGCGCTGCCGTGGAACATCTACGGCGACCAGCGCGATTCGCTGGCGCTTTTGGACCACGGCTGGATCCAGGTGTACGCCGTGAACAACCAGGAGGCGCTTGACCTGGCGCTTCTGGCTTATGCGGTGGCCGAGGACGCGCGCGTGCGCACGCCGGTGATGGTGAACCTGGACGGATTTGCGCTCACGCACACCTACGAGACGGTAGACGTGCCCACGCCCGATCAGGCCGACGCGTTCCTGCCGCCCTACGACGGCGTGGGCAACCGCTTCGATTTCGATCAGCCGGTGAACATCGGGTTTTCGGCGGGGCCGGAGTACAACCGGTACTTCAAGTATTGGGAGCACCGCGACATGTTGGATGCTGCGCCCCAGGTGATTGAGGAAGCGGAAGCGCGCTTCGCCGAGGTGCTCGGGCGCCGTTACCCCGGCATGATCGAGTGCGTGAGCTGCGACGATGCCGACGTGGTGCTGGTGACGCTGGGTTCGGCCGCCGGGCTTGCGCGCGGCGTGGTGGAGCGCCTGCGCGCGCAGGGTGTGCGCGCAGGCATGCTGCGCATCCGCTACCTGCGCCCAATGCCGAGCGCGCTCATCGCCGAGGCGCTGCGCGGTGCGCGTGCCGTGGGCGTGCTGGAGAAGGACGTGTCGTTCGGCGCGGAGGGCACGGTGTTCACGAACGTGAACTCGGCGCTGCATCAGGCAGGCGCGAACGTGCCCACCTACAACTTCATCGGCGGCTTGGGTGGCGACGACATCTCGGAATCGCAGGTGGAAGGGATGTTCGCCATGCTCGCGCAGGCAGCCGAAGGCAACGCGAACCTGCCGCGCGTGAGCTTTCTCGGAATCGATAGTGTTCCGTCGGCCTGTCGGCCGCCGGAACAAGCCGACGCTGCGGACGGCTGCAGCACCCGATCTTCGTGCGATCCCGACATGCCCTGCCTCGGCTTCGCCGATCAGGGCGCGCCCGCTCGGGCGCATAGTATGGGATTGAACAGTCCACTGGACTGTTCAATGCGTACCGAAGTACGCGGCGCCTCCGCGATCCCACGAATCTCGGGCACTGCAGCCGCCCTCGCTGACGTTGGTGGACCTGCGATGTGTGACGAAGGAGGCCGATAGCCATGGCTCTCAACGCTCAAACCATCTCCGATGATGAGTTCTTCTTCGGACACAAGGCGTGCGCTGGTTGCGGCGGGTCGCTCGCCGTGCGCGCGGCGCTCAAGGTGCTGGGGCCGAACGCTGTGGCCGCGCTGCCGGCGGGCTGCATGAGCGCTGTCGGGTTCAACTTCCCGCAGCTCGCCTTCGCCAACAACGCGATGATCACGCCTTTCGCCGCTACTGCCGCCGTGCTCACCGGCATTGAGGCTGGTCTGCGCGCGCAGGGCAAGAAGCCCGACGACTGCACCGTGGTGGGCTTCGCCGGCGACGGCGGCACGGCCGACATCGGCTTGCAGGCGCTCTCCGGCGCCATCGATCGCAACGACGACGTGCTCTACATCTGCTACGACAACGAGGCGTACATGAACACGGGCATCCAGAAAAGCTCGCTCACCCCGTTCGGCGCCAAGACCACCACCACGCCCGCCGGGGCCAACGCCCACGGCTGCCTCACGCAGAAGAAGAACCTGTTCGAGATCGTGGCCGCGCACGGCATCCCCTACGCCGCCACGGCGAGCGTGGGCTACCTGCCCGATTTCATCCGCAAGGTCGAGCGCGCCCGCGACATCCGCGGCACGCGCTACATACACGTGATCGCCCCGTGCCCGACGGGCTGGGGCTGCGGTGTGGACGAGACGGTGGGCATCGCGAAGGACATCGTGGACTGCGGCCTGTGGTATTTGGCCGAGTACGAGGGCGAGCAGGTATGCGGCAGGACTGGTGGCCGCTTCAAGCTCAACCGCGACCCGCGCGAATTCTCCAGCGTGGAGGCGTACCTGCGCCGCCAAGGCCGCTTTCGCGCGCTGTCCGACGACGAGGTGGCTGCCGTCGAAGCCGCCCGCGACGCCAAATGGGAGGCGATGCGGCGGGAGTGGGCCTAAGAGGGTTGGGCCGTGGTTCTTTCCGACACCGCGATTGATCTTGCGGGAACGTTTCCGTCGAACGTTCTGATCGTGTACGCATGGACGCGTATGCTGCGCATGCGCTCGCCCGCATTGTTCTTTGTCGTGCTGCTTGCGTTGATCGCCGTCGTGGTGCTGGGTCGCAATGGGGTTGGTAGCATCGCACGCCTGGCGTTCGTCGTCATCGGGTTCGGCGTGGTGCCCTTCGCTTTCTCGTCGGATAGCCCGTTGAGGAAGGCTTTGGTCATAGCTCTCATGAACGCGATGATCGTCATTGCAGAGGCAGTGTCTATCGCCGCATGGTATGCGGTGGTGGGCCTCGATATCACGGATTACGATGTCGTGCGCAGCCATATGGGGGCGTTCGTGTGCACGCATGCGCTGCATCTGCTTGTTTTGACGGCGCTGTTTTCGGGCTTTCATGCGGCGCTTGGACGCTTCGACCGCACGGGGGCGGTCGATATGCGCGGATTCGTGTGGTTCCCCGTCATCCAAGCCATCCTGCTTGGCATGGCGCTGGCTTCTGGCGTGTATGCCCATCGAAGTTCCGAAGTGCTTTTCTTCGGAATGACGGCGTTGTCGGCAGTGTGCCTTGCCACCGATCGCGCCTTGTTTTCAGCGATGAGGCGGCATGCGAGGAAGCGTCGCGAAGACCAGCGCGCTGTTTTTCTGAGACGGAGGCTCGACCGCTACCTTGAGTTGAGTCTGCCGTTCGTCGCAGAGGTGGAGCGAACTGCGCGATTTCGCCATGATGTTCGCAACCACGTTCAAACGATCCTCGTTCTTTCAGAGCGTGGGGAACGCGTGCGGGCACAGGAACACCTTGCCGCGCTTCGCGCGTGTTTGGACGAGCCCTCGTCGCTCGCGTCGCCGCCCTTTTCGCATCGCGGATGAGGTTTTTGCGAAAACCCCTGCGGGGGGGGGGGCTTT
>DXCU01000053.1 GCA_019115845.1 Candidatus Rubneribacter avistercoris
CGCTGGTACCGGGAGGGGAGGCTGAAGGCGTTCGACGAGGGAGGGCGCAAGGTGTACGATACGATAGCCGGCCGCAGGAGGCGGCTGGGGCTGGCCGCCTAGGCCGTCCGGAAAAACGTCCGCACCCCCTTTGCACTCCAAATCATGTGCAATTTGCACTTTACCGCAGATGAGAGCAAAATGCAGTCCTTCTCCTGCGGCCCTCGCGTTTCTTGGATGATCCAACCCTCGTCGATGGTGCGCCGCTCAAGGTCGAAGCTTACGTCCGCCTTCATCACGCGCTTACCGCCCACCTCCCAAGGCACGCAGTGGCCCTTGGAGTTGATCTGGACGAGCGCCTCCTCAACGGTGCCACCGCATCTGAACTCCAGGTCGCCCGTCGGCGCGCAGGCAGACGGCAGTGCTCAGCAGAAGCCCTCGCGCACCTCCTCATTGGGAACGCCAAGCGTGTAGATGTCGAAGTCGGCGTCGTAGCCCTTGATGGTGAGGCAGCCCGCCTGGTACATGAAGGGCACGAGCGAAGCCGCACCCTCGATGGGAGCGTCGAAAGTGGTCGCGAACGCCTCCACGCCCTCCAGCTTGAGGACGTCGAAGTTGCTCGCCCTGAACATGCGCACAAGCGACGAGGGCGCGCCCGACTCGAACCAATAGGAGCCCATGCAGCCGTCCTCAAACGCGTTCACCAGGCTGTAGGGGTTGTAGACATGGGGCGAACCTGCGCAGAAGCGGTAGCCGTCGTACTTGGCCTTGAGAGCGGCGCGGCACTCCTCCTCGGACACCCCCATGCGCTCGGCGAGCAGCACCACGTCGGGCGCATGGGGACCCTCAAGCTCCTCTGAGGTGATGCCGCAAACGCCGGCGAAGGCGGGCAGCATGCTCACGTTCTGCAGATTGTTGAGGTCGCTGAACATCGAAAGATGGCCGAACTTGGTGATGCCGGTGAGGAACACGAAGCGCAAATGCGGCTCCATGGCCTTCAGGGGCGAGTAGAACTCGCGCATCACCTCGCGAAAAGCCGACAAACGCTCCGAGTCGTGCGCCACGTTGAGCAGCGGAGCGTCGTACTCGTCCACGAGCACGACTGCCTGCTCGCCGGTTCGCTCATGAGCGCGGACAATGAGCCCCTCAACGCGGGTGGATATCGCCGTGTCCTCCGCGTCGCGTCCCCAGACGGCCTCGAGGCGGCGCAGGATGCCGTCGAGTTCGGCCCTCAAGGTGCCCGGGTCGGACGCCTTCATCGTGCTCAGGTCGAACCGCAGCACGGGGTGCTCGCGCCACTCGTCCTCCAGCTCCGCCGCCGCCAGGCCCTCGAACAGCTCCCAACGGCCTTGGAAGTACGCCTCCATAGTGGACACGAGCAGCGTCTTGCCGAAGCGCCTCGGGCGCGAGAGGAACACGTACTTGCCGCCCCGATGCGCCAGGTCATAGACGTAGCGGGTCTTGTCCGCGTAGAAGAACCCGCCCTCGCGGACCTCCGAGAACACCTGCCGCCCCACCGGGTACCTCTTCGCCGCCTGCATGGCTCCTCCTGCCTGATGCCGCATCGCATCGCCGCATAGCCCGAACGATTGCGCGATCACCTCACACTATACCCCGCAACAGCCGGAGCGGAGGCGCGAATCGACACGCCCCGCCCGAATAGGGCAGAAGCGACAAACCGATGCTGAGGCGAAGCCGGAGCCTCGTTGAGGAAACAGGCCGGATCGAAACTTCGAGCGGCCAGCTAGTCCGCAAACAGCAGCAAAAGCCCAACCCTGGCAGCCGACGCTATTCCGCAGGAACGATATCCGGCAGCGGCACCACCGACGTCGGGTCGCCCCCCGCCTCCACGGTGGCGATGACCTGCTTCCAGGTGGCCTCGTCGCGCGTCGTGAGCCACAGCTGCGTTTCCGCGTCCACATCCCCGGCGTAAGGCCCTGTGCCCGAGACGAAGCTCACCTTGTCGCCGTTGTCCACGAAGTCGGCGACGGTCGCAACCAGGTCGTCGGCCGCCCAGTTCGTGTCGGCGTTGGAAAGGAGCGTCTGGGCATGCGCGGCGGCGTTGGCCGGATCGGCGATAACCTTGCGTATGGCGGCCTCCACCAGCTGACGGTCCTGGATCTGGCGGCAGGCGTCCTGGTCGTCGGCGTACTGCTTGCGCGAGCGGGCGAGGACAAGCGCGCTGGCCCCGTCAAGATCCTGGGAGCCGGCGGAAAGGGACACCTTGCCACCCGAGACGATGTCCTTGAGGGACATGTCTATAGGCACGTTGGCCGTCACGCCGCCCAGGTCGTTGACGAACTGCTCGAACTCGACGAACCCCATGTCAAGGTAGTACTGCGGAGACACCCCCGTCAGATCCTTGACCGCCTGCATCGTAGCCTCGATGCCCCCTTGGCGGTACACCTCGTTGAACTTCACCGTGGCCCCGTTGTAGGGCGTGGCGGTGTCGCGCGGAATGGACACGATCGCCACCTGGTAGGTGGAGGGGTCCACGCGCACGAGCATCGCGGTGTCGGATCTGCCCGTGCCGTCCGAATAATTAGGGTTATCGATTTCGGTAGTGTTGACCCGAGAGTCATTGCCTACTACGAGCACATAGAAGGGAGCTTCGCCCGTCTCGTCCGCAGCTCCCTCAATCGTTTCCATGAGCTGCACATCCGATGGTTCGGATTCTTGGGAATCGGACGATTGACAGCCTATCGCAGCGCAGGCGAAAACCGCACACGCCGCAAAAACGGCGACTCTTTTGAACTTGCTCATATAATCACTCCTCGAAAACGCAAACCGCATAAAACACCACCTTGCCATCCGAACGAAACGATTCTTTCAGCTTCCGGTCGTGCTACATCTCCTCGCCCGTCTCCAGTGCGGCAGCCGTCGCATCCGCATCAACGCTCGAAGGATCCTCTCCGGCGTCGACCACCTCCATGAGTCTAGCCCACCCTTCAGGATTCTCATAGCAAAGCCACAAACCTCCTGCGGCCTCATTGATAGCCCCTTCGGTAGGACCCGTTCCGCTGTACACGGTCATGTCGCTCGCCCCTCCCGCGAAACCAAGGGCAAGCGCTACGATATCGGCGGTTTTCATATCGGTCCCCACGCACGTGGCCAGATCGAGCACGGTATCGGGAAGCTCGTACAGGGGCTTGTCGAGAACCTTCTTCAAAATGGCCATCGCAAGAGCCCTCACGTTGCTCTGACGATGGGCATCCTGATCGGTTTGGTATTCATGGCGAGCGCGGGCGAATATCTGGGCTTCTTGCCCGTTGAGCGTCTGAATGCCCGATTCAACCGTCACCCGCTCTCCCGTAAGAGCGTCTTTGTACGATAGCTCGGTATCGACCTCAACCGTCACGCCCCCCAGTTTGTCGACCAACGCCTGCAACTCGGAGAAATGCACTTCCGCATAATGCGATATAGGAACACCTGTGAGCTCCGAAACCGCCTGGATGGAAGAAGACGCCCCTCCAATGTTGTACAACTCGTTTATTTTCACCACGCTACCATCATCGAGAGTGTAAGGGGTGTCGCGAGGAATGGAGACCATGGTCAGTTTTCTATCGGAGGAATCAACACGCGCCAGAATCATCACGTCAGATCGTTGATTGTCTCCCTGCATGGCCGGGTTCTTCGACGTGCCAGACCCTTCTCTTGAGTCCGAGCCAAGAAGCAGCATGTAAAAAGGCTTCCCCGACTCGGCCGGCGCCAAAACCGCGTCGACCGACGCAGCCTGCTCGGAATCCATGGAAAGGGTGCTGTCAAGCGTCGAGGAATACCAGAGCGCATAAGCTCCGAGCGCTCCAAAGGAAACCAGAACCACTGCAAGCGCGCAAACCACCGCACGTCTGAATATGCGGCCCCTCCGACGTTTCCGAACATAGCCAGGATAAAGCTGTCGGGCCGTGGGACGGGAAACAGAAGGCGCCCTACGCGCAGAAGAAAAACCTTTTAATTGCAAACCGACGGCATGCGCGGAAACAGAAGATCGAGCAGAAGAGTCGGATCTCCCGCCTATTTTGCGCGCACCTGAAGAGGCGGAGCTACGCGCATGGGCAGGCCCGCGGGACAAGCGGACCGAATCCGATCCGCCCTTTCTCCGAAAACCGGAACGCAAAGCAAATCCTCTCGCCTCTGACAACAAAACCTTTTCCTCATAATAACACGGGCGATCCCCGCAAGAGCAAAACGCTTCGGACTTGCGACCTCCGCAAGTCCGAAGCTTCTCTTCGTCCCATAGGCCACAACATCGAACGAGCACGGCCCCGCCCCGCCAAAGCAAGCGCCCTGCCCATTTCGACGGGAAAACGAAGAATCATTCGAGAGCAAGGGACAAAAGTTTGACGCACAAGTCCTGATACGACAAACCCACCGCTCGCGCGGCATCAGGCAAAAGGGACGTATCCGTCATTCCGGGAAGCGTGTTTGTTTCAAGCGCCCAGACGCGATTGTTGCCATCAACTAGAAAATCCGTGCGAGACATGCCTCTGCACTCAAGGGCGTCATGGGCAAGCTCGGCGATGCGCTGGAGTTCGAAAGTCAAATCCTCCGAGACAAGAGCGGGGCAAATATGACGAGAACCCCCGGGGCTGTACTTCGCATCGAAATCATAGAACTCATTTCGCGGTATGATTTCTATGACAGGGAGCGCCTTCGCGTTTTTATTCCCGAGCACTGCGACCGTGAATTCCCTGCCAGACACAAAAGATTCAACAAGCACGGTATCGCCATACCCGAACGCCTTGCCGATGGCTTCTTCTATCCCACATCGCGTCTCCGCCATATACAGGCCAAGTGTACTGCCCTCGGACGATGCCTTTACGACGGCGTGGTTCCCCACCCTGCGAACGACCAGGTCGATATCAATCTTCTCTTCCTTCTTCAAAACCGCATAGGGCGGCGTATCAATCCCCGCCAATTCGTAAATCCGCTTCGTTTTGACTTTGTCCATCGCAGAAGCGCTCGACCACACCCCAGATCCGGTATAGGGAATCTCCAGCAATTCGAGCAGCCCCTGCATAGTGCCGTCTTCGCCGTACCTGCCATGGAGACAGAGGAAGGCCACGTCGAAATTCTCTCTAACGAGAGTTTCAAGATCCTCTTTCCTTGCGGGATCAAGAGGAACAACGGAAAGACCGGCCGACTCCAATGCCTTCTTCACGCATGCGCCAGACGAAAGAGAAACATCCCTTTCGCCGCTCTTGCCGCCCGAAATCAGAGCAACTCGACATTTCGAATCAACGGAACAAACCATGAAAACCCTCTCTCGACCGACAATGCATCATGCTGGCAAACCAGCGCATTCTTCCGCCATCCTCCTCATTGCGCATGAAATATCAAGACGCTCCCCCAAGATCGTATCCCATTCGCCCGGGATGATCCTGCTGAACCCTCCCCCAGAATAAAACGTCATTTCCCCAACGTACAGTTTTCCCGATATATCATAGAAATCAACCCTTACGTAGGGGAAAGGAGCGGCCAATTTCTCGGCAATCCGAACCATATCGTCAAAAGTGTCCGGCTTAGACGAAACCGAGGCTTTCTTTATGCGCGATATCTGAAAAGGAAGCTCTTTCCAACTCCTGTCATAGTACGCCCGCCTCGGAGTTTTACCGAAATAATCAAGCTCCAATAAGGCGAACTCCACCCTCCCGTTAAAACAGAACATTTTATATTCCGTTGTGTTATGAGGAATATCCAAATATTGTTCTGCGAAAATAATCGGCTCAACGCTATGGTATCCCCAATTGAACGATCCGTAATAACTGTTTTTCCAAGGCAGACACCAATAATCAAGTTTCGCCCTGATTTCGTCTGCGTTTATCCTGCTCTTGTCCTCCACCACGATGTTGCAACCGGTACGCCAGTTCACTTTGAGAACAAATTGATCAGGCAAGGCGTCAAAATCTATATCAGATGCGCATTCGTAGCGCTGAATAAGCGGAACGGTATACCCCCCCCCTAGGACAGAATCGATATAGGATTTCGCCCGATACTTATCGCCGCACACCGAAATCCTAGGATCGTGGTAATAGAGTTTCAGCCAAAGGACCTTTTCCGAAAAGGTCTTCGGCGACGACAGGTTAGGGTAATAGCCAATCGTGTTGTAAAAAATCTGCGAAACGATCGTCCTCTTCGTTCTCATATCAACTTTATCATCAATAACGTAATTGTACCGAATGTCGTTCAGGAACAGATCTTTCCTGTCGGCAAAATAAGGGGACCGGGGAAGGGATTTTTGCGTCTTTTCCAATCCGTCGATTCTCTTCAGCTCCGGCCTCAGAATACTCAGAAGCCTCTTCCGCAATACTCTTTTCACCAGCGCCTTCACTCTTTTCATGAGCGAAACCCCTCTCACCTATTTGCGAATACCGCACTCGAACAGTTTTTCGTCTTTCGGCAATGCTCGTCAATACCTTAATTTGTGCACAAACGATACGTCGCTGCATTCGGAAAATGCCTGATCGTCAACATGCGTATCGTTCCCTAAGAAAACGACCTCCTCCAATCGACCGCACTTCGAAAAGGCATCCTCGTCTATATGCAAACAAGATTGCGGAACAACCAGACGCCTCAAAGACGAACAGAGTTTGAACGCCCCGGGGCCAATGTATTTGACAGTCTCCGGCAACTGAACTTCTTCCAAACCGGAACAAGACAAGAAAGATTCCCGCCCTATGCTCACCAAGCCAAACGGCAGAACCACCTGCTTGAGCCTCTTCTTTCGAAACGCTCTGTACCCTATCGTTCTTAAAGGAATTCCACCGAATCTTTCAGGAACTTCCACCGCATCGCTATCTCTTTCGTATTTCGTTATTTTTGCACCGTTTCCGTACATGCGACATTGATAGTCGCCCTCCACGATCGATTTCCCGTCCCCTTCTTCTGGATAAAGCGTATAGAAATCTGTTCCCCAAATATTGTCAATCGACAACTCCAAATGCATTGAATGGCTTGCTTTCCAAAGAATCATATCGCCGGGGGCAACCGCGTCGAGAACCAGTTTTTCCAACTCGTCTCGATCGCCGGCATAGCAAGCTTTAACGCCAACCTCGCAAGCGGCCTGAAAGGTTTTCTCGGAAAGAGATCCGTAGCAAATCAACGTGTCGATAGGGAAGTCTCCAACCATTCTGCCAACAGCCTCATGAAGAAGAGGAGACTCCTCCCCCAGCTCGGCAATATCCCCAAGCACTGCCACTCTTTTCGCGCCGTCCTGAAGTCGAATGCCTGCAACTGTCTTCAATGCGTTCTTCACGCTTTCCGGAGACGAATTAAAGCAGTCGATATAATGGTTGATCTTGCCAATCTGCCTGTAGTTTTGGCGAGTCTGATACGAGAGCTCAAATTTGCCAAGCGCCTCCACAATGCTGTTGCCGCTGTAGCCCAAAAACCGAGCTGTGGCAAACGAGGCGAGAGCGTTGTAGACGTTATGCTCACCTCGAACTTTGATACGAACGCCCTCAAAAGTTTCGCCTCGGAATTGCATGTCAAACGCCATGCCATCTTCAGTTGATTCGATATTGTACGCATATACATCTGAGTTTTGATCAAGTATCGAGTAATACCATGTTTGGCAATCGGGCTTGTAAGCCGACAAAAGCGCGTCGTCTTTATTGAGAAGAGCAAGCCCCCCGGCTCTTACATGTTCAGCTATTTGAGATTTGAAGTGAAATATCGATGCTTTGCTACCGTATTGCTCTTTGTGGTTGTCTCCAATGTTCGTTAAAATCGCAACATCGGGCTGAAACACCTCGGCAAGCCTCTCCGTCAATTCTCCGCGACCGTCACTGGCAAGGCCGACTTCTTGAACATAGCATTTGTGCGCCTTGGTTAGTCTTCCCATCTGCTTTCCAACACCGAAAATATTGTTACTATTCGAAAAACTTTTTTGAGTGAAGCAGTGCTCCCCCAAAACGAATGCGACCATATCCTTCATGGACGTTTTGCCGGAGGAACCGCCAACCGCAACCCTCACAAGATCCTTTCGGTCCTCTACGATCTTTTGACAGGCGGAAACGTAAGCCTCAAAAGCATCATCAACTAAAACAATTGGCTTTTCGACTTCTTCGATCTCATGGTTTTGCGTAACTATGAAAAGACATTCTGTCTCCAAAGCACGCCTGACATCCTCCAAGCTATTCTGCGCATCGAAGAAGACGTCGCTCTGCCTTAGCTGCCCAGGCCGCGCGTCAATGCCGTTTACCCGGTCGGTTCGGCTCGCAAGAAGAGAGCAGGGTATCTCGGCTCCTATAAGGGAACATAGTCCCTCAACGGTAAATCCTCCCGCCGACAGAGATTTCGACACATTTTTGGCCAGCTTAGAAGACTCCATCGCCGCTTCCAGTGCGCTCGATCCTCTGAACGCCCTCGCAGCCGCACGCACCAACTCGCGAATTCTGCGACCTGTTCTTCGAGAAGACAAGGCTGATCAACCCTCCTGCTCAATCTTCGTCTATGATCGTTTTCTCCGGAAGCTCGATCATGTCCCCAAACTTCAAATCCCACTCGCTTGGCGTAAACTTCTCGAACCCGCATCCGGGATGGAACGTCATCTCCCCTACATATACCCTGTCTCCCACGCTATAGAAGTCGATCCGGACAAAAGGGAAAGGTTCCGAAAGGATCCTAGCGACACGGACCATCTCGTCGAAATGGCGCGGTTTGACGACATCGGGATTCACCTCTCCGTCAGACCTGCGACATGGAAGCAGATTCCAGTCCATATCAAGAAACGTTTTCTTCAGTTCGCCCATTTTCCGGTCTTCGCAGACCAAAACAACTTTAGGTTGGCCGTTGAAACAGTGGATCTTATAGTCGCTTAACCCGTTTTCGCCCGCATCAACGAATTCCTCCGCAAATATCTTCGGTTGAACATTTTTGTACCCCCAAAAGAAATGAGAATAATACAAATTGTTCCATGGCCTAATCGCATTATTCATCTTGCCTTTAATGGCACTTTCATTCGCATTGTCCTTGTCGATCACGAGCGTAGAATACTCAGGGCCATCCCCCCAATTAACCTTCAAAGCAAACTTATCGGGCAAATCTTGAAACCGTATCTCGTTTGCCGATTCGTACGTTTTGATAGTGGGAATCGTATACCCATCGCCGACATGCTCTTTTACATACTCCTTCATTTCCAGCTTGTCGCAGCAACGAGTTATTCGTGGATCTTGATAATTCAAATTGAGCCAGTGAATCTTCTCGTTAAACAGTCTCGGGTTATCAAGGTCGGGAAACTCCCCCACCATCCACAAATATCGCTGTTCGACAAACCAACGCTTATGGGTTGGACCGAATTCCTTCACTGCAAAATAATTCTTGTAACGCCACCGGGGCGTGTACACGCTGTCAGCAAATTTCTTTCTCGCCTTGCGCCTTGGAGCGATAATGCCCAGCTTCACCAGAATCTTCCTGATGACCTTCCCCATCCTTTTCGCCATTTGTCTCCTCTTCCCCATCGTGTCCTCTGCAACAACCCATGTTCGTTTATTGCTTTCGCCGTTCGCGGCATCTAAGAAATGAACGGAGTTCGTCCGGAGTGTTGAAATCCCTCGTTTCGTCTTCGATGCGCACAAAGTGATCCGCTATGGCATGTCCCGGCATCGGCATCCCCAAAAGCCAGTGATACAGCTGCCAGCCCTTTCCGTCCGATTCCTCTCCTTGACGAATTTTCTCCGTCAGCTTCTCCAATTTTTCGGAAAACAAAAACGCATTAAAGGCTTTCACCGCGATTATCGAATGCTCGTTTCCGAAAAAAAGAAAATCAGAACCGGACGCCTGCACGACGCAGCGCAAAGCATCGTGCGTATAGAAAACATCGCCGTACAAGAAACATGTCGGAACGCGAGACAGGGCGATGGGGAAACGTTCGATTTCGAAAGCATTGCTCGGCGGAGCATACCGATCGACACCGAACTTGTCATACTCGACTTGAGAGGATGAGATAACAATTCTGCCAAGCGGATCGATTTCGGCAATCAGCCTTATCGTGCGATCGAGCAAACTCTCTCCATCGATCTCGATAAGGTGTTTCGGAACACCGTCATGCCCCCCCCAGCGGCGCCCTTTTCCGTTTGCCATGATCACGTATTGCACTACATCCACCTTGAAGCAAGCCTCTAGCGTACGTACAAATAATAGCAACAAACACCCTTTGTCAAAGCGAGCATGGCTCGCATTTCATCGAATAGCTCCATGGAACCGGTAAAAATCCCCCAACTCGCCCCTTTTCTGGGGACCCCACACTTGAATGATATTCACGCCAGAACTCGTATTCGCCTCAATGACGCATATGCCATCGGGGATCAGCAAAACATCCCAGGCAGTGAACGGCACAAACGGAAATTGTCTCGCCAAAAGCAGAATCTCCGTTTTGACCTTATCCCACCCGGGAACAATGCTCCCTTTAATCCGAAAGCCCGAATCCGGATGCCTCTCGTACACCTCGACAGAGTGCAAAGAACGCGCCTCGGACAACTCTCCCGTGTCAAGATCAACTTTTGCGATAAGGCCCCCTCGGCTCCCATTGTCTACGGGAACGGTATCGTGCGTGCCTATGCGCAATACGGCAAAAAATACTTTATACGTCCCTGTTTCCGGATCACGCAAGGTAATTATGCGCATTGTATTAGTTGTTTTATCGTAAATACAATTCAAAAACGGGTGCTGCTCGACCGCCTTCGAGAGAAACCACCCGTCTTTCGACTTCAAAAATTCCTTGAAATCCGTTTCGCTCAGAGTATCGTCATCCACCTCAAATCCGGAAGGAGACTTTCTCAATCGATACACATCTTTTCCTTTGCCTGCGGCAATAGGCTTCATGAACAACGCACCCTGATCGGACACTATGCGAATCACGTCCTCATAGCTTTTGTAGCCATCAGCAGAAAGAGGATCGAGGGAAACAATCCCGCCTTTGTTCTTCATCAATATATTCTGGGGGACTGTAACGTATTTGCCGAGAACCTCGGAACAAATAATCTTGTTGTTGAACATTTGATCAAACGGTTCGTTTATCCACCGAGATCGATACCAATCGAACTCGGACAGGTACTCGCCCTTATCATTGTGCTTGAAATCGTATAAAACGTACTGATCGGCTAAATAGCCTCCAAAAATGTTCATCCTTAATTTCACAAGCACGTTCACTTTGAAATGATTCGGAGCGAAAAGGATGCGCCTGACCCAAAGCAGAACAAGTTTCGCCTTTTTCACGCACGCTCTAATGCCCTTCATACAATCACGCACCCTTTTCAATTGCGAGACAATCCAGCTTCACCGAACACGATGTCGGCAATAGCCTCGGTGGAATGTCCAATGTTCTCGAACAGCCATTTGGAACGGTACCTCTCGAAGGAGGCTTGGGGATATTCCGACAAAAGAGCTTGGGCAATGCTTTTCCCGTCCCTGAAAACGCATCCGGGCATCTCGGAAAAGAGATCTATGTTCAGCCCCGATGTAGCGCAATACCAATCATAATCATATACATAATAGTATGTTTTCACGCCAATAGCAGCGGCTTCGAGAGCTATCGCAGAGTAATCGGTGATTAAGTACTCCGCCGCAGCAAGCAGCTCCAAAGTGGCCGCAGAAGGACAGGACATTGCTTTCCCGGCCAATGGGATCTCATGGTTTGGATGGGACTTCAGCACTATATTAAACTCGTCCGCGTCCAGCGCGCCAGCAAGAGCGGCAAAGCCATCCTTGCCGCCCCGCCTAAAAGTCGGGGCATACAGAACCACGGGCTTTTTCGACAACTCGGGGTATTTTCGGAAAACACTCTCCTTCAATCGCTGCTTGTTGTTGAGCAAATAGTCTATGCGGGGAAGACCAACGTTTCGAATGACGCTTTCGGAAACGCCAAATGACTCACAGTAGAAGTCATTCCACATTTTTCCTCCAGCTATGACAAAAGAATACCCTTGGTGCATTTCCATGACATTGGCTATTCTCCGTTCCCGACCTCCCGGCAAACCCAAAGACGCCTTCCCTGATTTCTTGATTTTTCCCAAAGCGTGCCATATCTGCACTACTTTCAAGCTGCTTTTGTGCCGCAAAACAGAAACGGTCGGCCAATACGAATCAAGGATGCACACTTTCGCCGTCGCGAGATGATAAAGGCTTTTTACAAGGCACACCCCAAAAACCATCTTGCTTTTCAGCGAAGGTTTTACCCTGCAACATATGATCGCAACCTCTATATGGGGGTTCTGGTTACGGAGCTCCTTGATCAAAAGACGCGCATCAAGAGAGATCTCGTCATCTTGCCTGCTCAGAAAAAGCACTTTCCTCTCATTGACAGGGAGGGTTTTTAGGGGAGCATAAAGCAGCTTGAAAATCACCTTGCAAGCCGAGTAAGCCATCACCTTTAGACTGGCCTTCAAACCGTCCACGAAATCACGCCTCTCGCCCATACCCAACTCGGAAGACGTCAGTAATTCGCCTCATAGTACGCCGTGGCGTCGTCTATGGGGCCGTCGAACACCTTCGTGCCCTGGTCAAGCACGATGCCGCGGCTGCAGAACTCCTTGGCCGTGGCGGAGGCGTGCGTGACGAACAGCACGGTCACGTTCTCGTCCATCATGATCTCGCGGATGCGCTCGATGCACTTGCGCTGGAACGTCCTGTCGCCCACCGACAGCGCCTCGTCCACCACCAGGATGTCCGGATCTATGGCCACCGCGAACGCGAAGCCCAGCCGCGCCTTCATGCCGCTCGAGTACGTGCGCATGGGCTGGTCGATGTAGAGCCCCAGCTCCGCGAAATCCACCACGCCCGGCTCCAGCTCCTTGATCTCGGCGCGCGAAAGCCCCAGTATCTGCCCGCGCAGCGCGATGTTCTCGCGCCCGGTCAGCTGCATGTCGAACCCCGCCGTCAGCTCAAGGAGCGCGCTCACGCGCCCGGAAACGGACACCTCTCCGCTCGTGGGATGCGTCACACCCGTCACCATCTTGAGCGCCGTTGACTTGCCCGCCCCGTTGCGGCCCAGAAACGCCACCGCCTCGCCCTTGCGGATCTCAAACGACAGGTTCTTGCTCGCGTCCACGCTGCCCAGGAAGCTCCCCTTCTTCTTGTAGTTGAAGATGCCCAGGAAGCGGCCCCGGTCGTTTTTGTACAGGTTGTAGGTCTTGGTCACGCCGTCAAACCGGATGACCACCTCGTCGCTGACGCTCGTTTTGTGCAGCGACTTGGCGTCTTTGAGCGAAGAAGCGTCAGAGGACATCGGCCACCTCCTCGTTGAACTGCCGGTACACAAGCACCGCGGCAACGAGCGTCAGCGCGAACACGGCGGCGAACCCTCCGCACATAAGCGGGTCCTCCCAAAACCACGTCTTGTCGTAGAACGCCCCCCGAAACGAGGTCACGAAAAACGTGATGGGGTTGAAGTACAGGATAGCCTGGATCCAGTCCACCGGCACGCTCTTCACGTTGAAGATGACGCCTGAGAGCCAGAAGAAGGGCGTGGACATGGCGTGCATGAGGTTGGCCACGTCCTTGCTGATGGCCGAAAGCTGGCTGAACAGGATGGACACCAGGTCCCAGAACAAAAACATGAGCGCCAGCAAAAGCGGCACCTGCGCAAGGTAGGGGTCGAGCGGCATGCCGTAGGCAAAGTACAGGGCGAACAGAACCGCCATTAACATGAGCTGGACCAGCATGGTCGCCGACGCGAAGATGGTGGAGATGCCGCTTAAAGGAAACTTGATCTTGTTCACCAGATACGGGTAGCGGTGCATCACGTCGATGCCGGCGCCCAGCATGTCCTGCATGAAAAACCACGGGATGAGGCCCGCGCACAGCCACAGCAGATACGGAGGAGCGCCCGCCTCGCCGCCGCTGCCCACGCGCAGCCCCACGTCGAGCGCGAACCAGAAGCAGAAGATGTACATGCCCGGCTTGATGAGAAACCACGCCCAGGACAGCACCGCGCCGCGGCTTTTCTTCACCAGCTCGAAGATGGCCAGGCGGCCTATCTGCCTGCGCCATTCCCAGTTGTCCCTCAGTATTGTCGCAAGAGTGCCCAGCACGATGCTCCTACTCCGTTCCCCAACAGACAAGCCCTAATGATAGCACAGCGACACCCCCGAACCCCTTCAGCGGTCCTCGAACCGCGGGGCGGGGATCACGCCCGAAGGGTCCTCGCCCGCCTCCACAACCGCCATAAGCTCGTCCCAGGCGGCCGGCTGCTCGTCCACCACCCACAGCCCGTCCTCCCGCTCGCCGCCCTCGTAAGGGCCCGTGCAGGAGTAGATGACCACCTCGTCCCCATGCGCGACGAAGTCCATGACCAAAAAGGCCGCGGCCGCCATGTCGAGGTTGGTCGTCACGTTCTCCTCAAGGTCCAGCAAGGCGGCGGTCACCGCCTCGTCGTTGGGCGACTCCAGCACCTTCCCAATGATGGCTGCCTCTATGTTGCGCACGTTGACCTGCCGAAGCGCGTCCTGATCGTCGCCGTACTCCTTGCGCGCCCGCGCCAGCACCAAAGCCTCCGCCCCGTCGAGCAGCTGGTCCTCGCCCGCCGTCACGGTCACGTTGTCCGCCGTCATCGGGTCGGGCACCGTCACGTTCGCCGGCACGTCCACCACCACGCCGCCCAGCGCGTCGATCAAGTCGCTGAACGACGTGAAGTCCACCATCATGTAGTAAGGCACCGCAACGCCCGTCAGCCTCTCAACCGCCCTTGCCGCCTTCGCCGGATCGCCGTCCAGAAGCGCGTCGTTGATCCTTCCGTCCGATCCGTCCAAAACCGTGTCGCGGGGCACGGTCACCAGCGTGATCAGGTACGAACGGGGATCGACCCGCATGAGCGTCATCACATCGGAGTGCTGGTCCACCTGGGCGTGCTCGCCCTTCTTGCCCGTGTAGAGCGCCGTCCCCTTGCGGGAGTCGGACCCGATGAGCAGCACGTAGAACGGTTCGTCCGAATGCACTTCCACAACGGCCGGCCCCTCGCGCCTGACCGGCCCCGCAACGCTGTCGAGGATCAGGATCAGACCGATGAACGAAAGGGACAGGGCGGCCACCACCGCCACGGCCATGGCCGCCGTTATCCTGGACCGTCTTTTCTGGCTCTCGGTGACCTGCGACATGCCAACCGCCCAGCCTAGCGCCGTTTCACGGGAACGCGGGGACCGCGACGGCCCCTGTTGTCGTAATGGTGCTTCAAAACGGGCTTGAACAGGCCGAACCTCCAAATGACGAAGAACAGCGCCACGGCGAGCGCCACCATCATGGCCCAGCGCACCGGTCCGGCCAGCCCGCCCATCAAACACCCGGTCACGGCCAGCACCGCCGAGCAGACCCACAGAACGGCCACGGAGCGCTTCTGGCTCAAGCCGGCGCGCATGAGACGGTGATGGATGTGCCCCAGATCGGCCTGCTCCACAGGCTGATGGGCGCGTTTCCTCCTGATGATGGCCGACACGGTGTCCAAAAACGGAACGCCCGCAATGACCAGCGGCACCAGCATGACGACGAAGCTCTGGGTGCGCACCACGCCCGCCACCGAGACAACGCCCACCGACAACCCCAAAAGCAACGAGCCCGAATCCCCCATGAACACCGAGGCCGGAAAGAAGTTGTACCGCAGAAACGCCAGGCAGACGGCCACGATAGCCAAACACACCAACGCCAGCGTGAAGCTGCCGCGGGCCCACACCAAAAACAGCAGGCTCGTCGCCACGATGGCGACTATCCCCGAGGCCAATCCGTCCAAGCCGTCTATGAGGTTGGTGATGTTGGCGAACACCACCAGGTACAGCACCGTCAAAGGGTAGTCCAGCCAACCCAGCTCAAGGTAGTCGGCCGTCCCCGAAGCGCGGACGGCCCCTATGGTGACCCCCGACAAGGCGACGATCGCAGCCGATGCCACCTGGCCGGCCAGCTTCACGTTCGGGGAAAGCTGCGTGATGTCGTCCACCAGCCCCACGCAGAACATGACGGTCGCGCCGACGTAGAGAAGGAGGTAGTTCACGTCGTTGAGAATGTAGAGGTCGTGAAGGTCCCACCCGAAAAACCGCACGCCCAAAAACACCGAGAAGCACGCCGCCACTATCCCCGCGTACAGGGCGATGCCCCCGCAGCGCGGCACGGGATCGTGGTTGAGGCGCCGGTTGCCCGGATAGTCGACGGCCCCTATCCTCACGGCTATCCACTTGGAAACGGGCACCATGCAGTACGTGACCGCAAAAGCCACGCAAAACACGATTGCCGCCTGATACCACTCCATTGGTTCCTTCGGGAAGACGCCGCCTGCAAACGATAGCCACACCGCATTGTAACAGAATCGTAAGAAACGACCCCCCACCCCCGAAACTTTCCGGCCAGGCGGCGGGAGAGCGGCGACGGAGCCTTCGCGAAAGGCCCCCTACCACTCCACCGGCTTCGCGCGCCACATGCGCCACTTGATGGCGAGCTTGTCCAGCACGCCCGCCTGCGACCAGGGCTTGAACTTCCCGTACGGAAGGGAGCTGATGGGTCCGAGCGGGCCTTTGTCCGGCTCGCCGCAGTCGTCTTCCAAGATGCTGGCGTAACGGGCCATGCTGCGCGGGTACCCGGCGAAAAACGCGGGGGCGTGCTTGTCAAGCTCCAGCTCGGCAAAGGCGCCGTCGCGCAGGCGGCGCGCCATCTCCGCGCGCACGTCGTCGGGCATGGTCTCGATGTTCCACAGCGTCCAATCGAACGCCCAGTTCAGATAGCTGCGGCCCAGGCCGTCCCAGCAATCGCCCGGCAGCCCCTTCAAAAACGCCTTCATGCGGCAAAGCGCCTCGTAGAACGCGTAAGGGTCCTTCGCGCGCGAGCTTGACACCGAGCCGCCGCGCCCAATGCGGTGGTCGATCAAAACCTCGTCCACCACGCAGATGCGGCGCGCCAGGACCACGGCCTTGTACGTGAAGAGCATGTCCTCGCTGTTGGCCAGGTCCTCCGGGAACCGAAGCCCCTCTTTGCGCGCGAAGTCCGTCCGGTACAGCTTGTCCCACGGCCACCCCATGAAGGCGGCGAAGGGATTGCCCTCCATGTCGCGCCACGAGAACGCGGGCAGGCCGGCCGGCAGCTGGCCCCGCTTGAGCGCCCACGGCGCCTCCTCGCGCCGCCCGGTGGCGTGATCGACCTGGACGATGTCGCACACCGCCAGATCGGCGTCGTTTCCCACGATGCCGCGGTGCAGCTTTTCCAGCAGGTCGGGGTGGAACACGTCGTCGCCGTCCAGGAGCATGAAAAACGGCGAGTCCACCATCTCCAGGCCCCTGTTGCGCGCGCCGGCGGCCCCCAGGCCCTCGGTGCGCACGACCGAGAAGCGCCCGTCCGACGCGCAGAACGCCTCGGCCACCGCGTACGTTCCGTCCAAGGACCCGTCCTCCACGACGATAGCGCGAAAGTCGCCGAACGTCTGCGCGGCCAGCGACGCCAGAGCCTCCCCCAAACAGTCCTCCATGTTGTGCGCCGTGACGACCAGCGTCACCTCGGGCCGGGCGCCGCCGCAGCCCGCCTGCTCGCCCGCGCGCTCTTCGTTGTCGATCATATCCGTCCTTCGAACGTCCTGCGCCGCCTGCATGAGGCGCGCTACCTGCCGCTGCCCACGCCCAGCGCGCGCCGCACGCGCTCGGCCCGCCGAAACCGCCTCAACCCGCGCCCGTCGCCGTCGCGCAGGGCGACGAACCGCCCCGGATCCCGCGCAAGCAGCATCAGGTCGCTCCACTCGTCGGAGGAGAACAGGTCCTGGTCCATAAGCCCCTCGGACAGCGCCCCGCGGAACTCCCCCGCCGCCAGGTCGGCGAAGGGGCGGTGCAGCTCGGCGGCCAGACGGTCGTAGTTCCACGCGTACGCGGCGAACTTGCGCTTCATCATGATGGGAAGCAGGCCGTCAAAGCGCGCACCGCCCTCCCGCAGGAAGCGCTCCAGCTCGGCGTACTCCTCCGGCACGCAGCGAAGCTTGTCCTTTTGGTTGATGGACGACGCCTCGTTGTCCTGCCGGTAGTCCAGCAACGCCTCGTGAACGTACACCGCGCGGCGGGCGCAAGCCCACACCTTGAAGCTAAACGCCGTGTCCTGGTAAGACGCCCCCGGGCTTTCCAGGAAGCGCAAGCCGTTCTCGGCGACAAGGGATCGGCGCACGAGCATCGACCACAGCGCCGGCGGCAAGAGGAAGCAGCCCGTCAAGGCGCGCGGGTCAAACACCGACCCGCATTCGGCCTCGGGCGCGCACTCTTGGAACTCCCTGCGCTCCTCGGGCCTGGACCAATACAGGTTGTAGCTCGACCGCACCACGTCCGCGTCGTGCTCGACGGCGGCCGCGTGCAGGCGCTCGAACATGTCCGGCACGCAGAAGTCGTCCGCCTCCAAGATGCCGACATAGTCCCCCTCCGCGTGATCGAAGCCGAAATTGACGGCGTGCCCGTACCCGCCGTTGGGCTTCGAGAGCACCTTGAAGCGGGAGTCGGCCTTGGCGTACTCGCGCGCGATGGCCGCGGACCCGTCCGTCGAACCGTCGTCCACGCAGAGGAACTCCATGCCTTCGAGCCGCTGCGCGGCTAGGCTGTCCAGGCACTGCCGCAGATAGCGCTCAGCGTTGTAGATGGGAACAACCACCGACACGCGCGTGGTCGATTCGCCTTTGGCGCAAAACACAGACACCGTCCTTACCTCGGGTGCGACATCCATCCTCCGACAGCGCCAATCCCCGCTGCCGCCCTTTCGCCTTGCCATCCACCAGAACAGCGGCAAGCGGAGGCTCGACGAAACATGATACTACACCGCGCCCCGGCAAGGCGACCCGCACACAGCTCCGCCACGTCGCCCGCGCGCCCTGCCCCCTGATCCGGACCTACGGGACCCCTGTCCTGCCGCCCAATCCGGACCTATCCAGGCTTACGGAACACCTCTGTCCTGCCCCCTGATCCGGACCTATGGACCCTTGTCCTGCCCCTCCAATCCAGACCTACGGGACTCCTCCGTTAGAACTGGCGCGAACCTGCGCTGGCCAACCCTAGAGCCGAGCTTCCCCTGGTCGGGCGCTTTGGAGGACCCCGCCCGTCGGGCCGGCGGGGCTTTCTGAAACGCCGGCAGGCGGGCGGGGCTTTGCCCGACGGGCCGACCCGGCCCCTGTCGATCCCGGTTTAGCAGACCCCCCGCCCGCGAGTTGGTCACAAACTGCGCCCTATGGCACTCCGGAAGGCCAATCCGGCGCGCCGGCGGACCGCATGATTCTCGTGACCTGGGGTTTCTCCGGAAGTGCGGGCCGTAGAGGGCGGAAAGGCGGCCCCATGCGTGCCACAGGGCGCGGTTTGTGACCAACTCCCGAGCGGTCCGCTGTTAAACCAGGATCGACACAAGCTCATGCTCGTCTGATATTCAAGCCGAACCCCCTCTGATCGGGCGCCTCGGAGGGCCTTGCGCCCGGCGGGGCCCTGCGCGGCGGGCCGGGCCGGCCCGTGCCGCCGGCAGCTCAACGGAAAGCGAAAGAGTCATGGACAAAACAGGCCCCGGTCCACATGGCCTCGGCCGAAATCGGCCCGATTCGGGGCCTTCGCGAAGGGACGCGCGGGAAGGCCGCGCGTCGCCCCAGGCGGGCGGCTTGCGTTTTTGACCATCCTCGTGCGAGGATGTGGATCAGGGGCCGTTTTGTCCAGAGGGGC
>DXCU01000054.1 GCA_019115845.1 Candidatus Rubneribacter avistercoris
CGGCAAATTGCGAGAAGCCCCGATTGCTACGCTCTTACACCAGCGCATTTACGGCGAATATGCACGCGAACAGCAGCGCAATCACCAGCACCGCAACGCCGTCGCGCGCGGACAGCCGCAGCGGGTGCAGGCGCGTGCGCCCGGCGCCGCCGTGGTAGCAGCGGGCGTCCATGGCGGCCGACAGCGTCTCGGCGTGCCGGAAGGCGCTCGCGAACAAGGGGACGGTCAAAGACGAGAGCATGCGCACGCCCTTCACGGGGCTGCCCGCCAGCCCCGCGCCCCGGCTGACCTGGGCGCGATGGACGGTTACCAGCTCGCTTGCGAACTGCGGCATGAAGCGCAACGCAATGCCCATGATCATGCCCAGCTCGTGGGCGGGGAAGCCGAAACGGGCAAGCGGCGAGAACAGCCGCTCGAGCGCTCCGGTCAAATCGAGGGTGGGGGTGGTCATGGTGATGAGGCTCATGCCCAGCATCATGAGCGTGAGCCGCGCCGCCACGAACAGGAACCGTCCCACGCCCCCGTCGGTGATGCGGATGGGCCCCCACTCCGCGATCACGGCTCCGTCCTGGATGACGAACAGGTTCAGAACGGAGGCCACCGCGACGATGAGCATGAGCGGGGCGAGCGAGCGCAGGGCCTTGCCCGGGGGAATGCTCGATGCGAGGTAGCACGCGGCGGTGAACGCGCCGAGGGCGCCGAGGGCGGCCGGCGTGCTCGCGATGAGCGCGATGACGATGTACGCGCAGCCCAGGAGCAGCTTCGCGCGCGGATCCAGGCGGTGGAGGGGGCTTTCGGCGGGGAAGTAGCTTCCGAACGAGAACACGTTCATCGGGCGCTCTCCGTTTCGCGAACGGTCGGGCGGGCGAGTGTGGCAAGCGCCGCGGCGAGGGAGTCCGCGTCGAACAGGGCTTCCTCGGGCAGGGGGACGCCCCTCGCGCGCAGGTCGTTCGCCATGCGCTGCGCGGAGGGCAGTCCCAGGCCCACGTCGTTGAGCTCGGCGGCGCGCGAGAACACCTTCTCCGGGGTTCCCAGGTCGAACACCGCGCCCTCGTTGAGCACCAGCACGCGGTCGCAGCGGCTGGCGAGGTCGTCCATGCTGTGCGATATCATGACGACGGTCAGGCCCTTGTCGTGCAGGCTGGTTATGAGGTCCAGGAAGTCGCGCCGCGCCGCAGGGTCAAGCCCGGCCACGGGCTCGTCCAGCACCAGCACGTCAGGCCGCATGGCCAGCACGCCGGCGAACGCCACGCGGCGCTGCTGGCCCCCGGACAGCTCGAAGGGGCTTTTGTCGCGCAGCTCGTCGAAGTCAAGCCCCACCAGGCCCAGCGACTCGCGGACCCGGGCGTCCACCTCGTCCTCGGCCAGCCTTAGGTTGCGGGGTCCGAAGGCCACGTCGTTGTAGACGGTGTCGGCGAACAGCTGGTGCTCGGGGTACTGGAACACCACGCCCACCTCGGCGCGAACGGCGGACGCGTTCGCCTTGTCGGAGGCGTCCCTGCCCTTGACCAGGACCCGTCCGCGCGTCGGGTGCAGGATGCCGTTCATATGCTGGATGAGGGTGGACTTCCCCGAGCCGGTGTGCCCGGCTATGCCGAAGAACTCCCCTGCGGCCACGGAGAAGCTGACGTCGCGGACGGCCCATGCGGCGTCGGGGTCGTTGCCCCATTTCGCCTGCTTGCCTCCGGCGTCCTGGCCGCGCTTTTTCCGCTTTTCCTTCGGAGGGTCGTAGGCGTAGGAGACGCCCTGGAACTCTATGGCCGCCGGGCGCGCCTCGCCGTCTTTCGGGGTTGGGCGCGCGCCGTCCTCTTCGGGCTTGCGGGCCGGGGCGCAAGGCTCCTTCGCCGCAGGCGCCCCAAGGAGGGGCGGCACGGCTTCCGCGAGCTTTTCCTCGTCCACGCACAGGGGCACGGCCAGCCCGCGCTCCTGCAGCTTGCGGGACAGCTCGCAGGAAAACGGCACCTCCAGGTTGAGCCCGGCCAGCACGTCGGCGCGCACGAGCACCTCTTGGGGCGGGCCTTCCAGCGCCACCTTGCCGCGGTCGAGCACCACCACCCGGTCGGCCTGGGCCGCCTCCTCCATGGAGTGGGTGATCATGACCACGGTCATGCCGCGGGCGTTGAGTTCTTTGCACACGCGCATAAGCCCGGACCTCCCGCGCGGGTCGAGCATGGCCGACGCCTCGTCCAAGACGAGCGCCTTCGGGTGCATGCCCAGCACGCCCGCTATGGCCACGCGCTGCTTCTGCCCGCCGGAGAGGGCGTAGGTCTCGTGCCTCTCGAACCCGGTGAGCCCCACCTCCTCAAGGGCGTCGCGCACGCGCTGGGCAAGCTCGTCTGCGGGCACGCCCAGGTTCTCCGGCCCAAACGCCACGTCGTCCTCCACAAGCGAGGCCACCAGCTGGTCGTCGGGGTTTTGGAACACCATGCCGGCGGTGGAGCGGATGCGGTAGACGTTTGCGGGGTCGGCCGTGTCCATCCCGTCCACCCTGACGCGGCCCTTGTCGGGCAGAAGCAGCGCGTTCAGGTGCTTGGCCAGCGTGCTTTTGCCGCTGCCGTTGCCGCCCAGGATACAGACGAACTCCGCGGCGTCGATGCGCAGGTCTATGCCGCGAAGCGCCAGGCGGGCCCCGTCGTAGGTGAACTCGAGTTCGGTGCAGTCTATCATGGCAGTCCTCGCCTTACGTGGGTTTGCGTCCGCTTCGCGCCTCTAGCGCCCCGTCACCTGGGATTTTTTCGGAGTTATCAGGTTGGAGACGGCTTTGTACACCACCAAGGTCAAAACGGCGTTGATGGCCCCCTTCGCAAGGTTGAACGGAAGCACGGCGGGCAGCAGCAAAGGGATGATGACGTCGAAGCTGCCGTACCAAAACGCCACGCCGATGGTCAGGTTGGCGACGATGGACCCGATGGTGGCCAGGATCACGCCGATGGCCAGCCCCGCCGCGCCGCCCGCGAACGTGCGCCTGCGGGCGTAGAGGGCCGCCGCCGGCCACACGAAGCACAGCGTGACCACGATGTTCATGAGCGATCCCACCCATTCTCCCAAGATGAGCCCGTGGATGACGGCGGCGACCGCGCCCACGGCTATGCCCGCGCCGGGCCCGAACGCGAAGCCGCACACCATGGCCGGCATGAGCGAGGGGTCGTAGGTCAGAAACGTCACGCCCGGGATCAGCGGGATCTGGACGAAGGACAGCAGCGCGGCGATGGCGCACAGAAGCGCCATCGTGACCAGCTGGCGGGTGCTCCATCGGTTCGTGTTGGTGAAGTCGTAGGCGTCGCGCGTCGGGGTGTCGGGAACGTTCGCTGCCATTGGCAGCTCCTTTCTCTCAAGGCCTCCTGCGATCGGGTCTGGTTTTCCGGCCTGAGAGAAAACGAGCCCGTATGAATTCCTTTCATACAGGCTTCGGGGGTCCGCCTGGCGCCGTCTGTGCGGCGCGGCCGCGGATCTCTGCCTCTTCCATCCGGACTGTGACCGTTGGTTCCGGAATCCCACCGGAATCAGCCCGATGCGGTGCGCGGGATGCAGGTTCGCGCGCCGTTTCGGGTTCGCGGACTCCCGGTCGCGCGGCGTTTCGCCGCGGCCGGATTACCGCCAGTGAGGAATCGCACCTCGCCCTGAAACAGAATCCATGGCGCACATTGTAGCCATGGCGGACGCGGATGGCAAGCCGCACGCTCCCGAAGGGGGCGGGCGGTCGCGAAGGCTGCGGCGGCTTGCGGCGCGGCGGCGTCGTTCCCGCTCGCCCGCGTTTGTGCGCGCGCGGCGTTGTTTCGCCCTCCCGGGCGCTCAACGCGGTACAATGCACGGGTTATGCTTGAGATCCTCAACACCATAGACGGCTTCGTATGGGGCCCGGCCATGATCGCGCTCCTTCTGGGGTCGCATCTGTTCCTCACGTTCAAAACCGGGTTCATCCAGCGCAGGCTTCCCCAGGCCATCAAGCTCTCTCTCACGTCTGACCCGGAGGGCAAAGGCGACATCAGCCACTTCGGCGCGCTGGCCACGGCGCTCGCGGCCACCATCGGCACCGGGTCCATCGTGGGCGTGGCCACGGCCATCCTGGCGGGCGGGCCGGGGGCGGTGTTTTGGATGTGGGTCACCGGCGTGTTCGGCATAGCCACCAAGTACGCCGAGGTGTACGCGGCGGTGAAGTACCGCGTGCGCGACCACAACGGCGCCATGCTGGGCGGCGCCATGTACGTGTGGGAGCGGGCGTTTCGCCGCAACGGCGAGGGCGGGCGCGACGCCGGAACCGGCGGGCGCGTGCCGGTGTGGGCGAAGGCGGGCGCGGTGGCGTTCGCGGCGTTCGCGGCCATAGCGGCCATCGGCACCGGGTCGGCCGTGCAGGCGTCGGCGATGGCGGGCATCATCACCTCGAACGTCCCGGTTCCCGCGTGGGGCGTGGGCATCGTCATCGTGGTGCTGGTGAGCGTGGTCATCTTCGGCGGCGTGGAGTCCATCTCCAAGGTGTGCGAGAAGCTGGTGCCGTTCATGGCCGTGGCCTACGCGGGAGGCTGCATCGTCATCCTCGTGCTGAACGGGCCGTTTCTGGGTCAGGCGCTCGGGCTTATCTTCGAGTGCGCCTTCACGCCGAAGGCCGCGTTCGGCGGCGCGGTGGGAAGCGGCATCATGGTGGCCTTGCAGTTCGGCTGCGCGCGCGGGCTGTTCTCCAACGAGTCGGGCCTGGGCTCGGCCTCCATCGTGGCCTCGGCGGCCGCCACGCGCAACCCGGCGCAGCAGGCGCTCGTGGCCATGACCGGCACGTTCTGGTCCACCGTGGTCATCTGCGCGCTCACGGGCGTCGTGCTCGTGTCCACGATGCTCGCCTACCCCGACATCCAAGCCGGCATCCTGGAGAACCCCGCCGTCTACTCCGGCGCCCAGCTGGCCAGCGCGGCGTTCGCGAAGATCCCCTACATCGGCACGCCCATCTTGGTGCTGGGGATGGTGGCGTTCAGCTACACCACCATCCTCGGCTGGTCCTACTACGGCAACCGCTGCATCACCTACCTGTTCGGCCGCTACGCCATCCGCCCCTACCAGGTGGTCTACGTGGCCGTGGCGTTTCTGGGCGCCATCGGGGTGGGGGATGTGGTGTGGACCGTCTCCGACATAGGCAACGCGCTCATGGCCATTCCCAACATCGTCGTGGTGCTGGCCCTGTCCGGCCTCATCGCGCGCGAGACGCGCCACTACGTCTACGACGGCAACCTGGACGAGGCCGACGAGACGCCCATTCCCCAGATGGAGGGGAAGTAGGGGCCTCTGCCTGCTCGGCGGCGCGCAAGGCGCCCGCGTGTCGCGCCCTCGGCGATGCGGGCGCGTCCCGTGCTGCGTCTCCCGGGTTGGCCGCAGGCGTTCTACGAGCACGCCTCCGGGTCCAGCCGGTACCCGATGCCCCAGACCCACAAGTGCGACCTGTGCGTCGACCGCCAGGCGCGCGGCGAGCTTCCCGCATGCGTGGCGGCGTGCCCCGGCATGAACATCGCCGCCGACGAGATGGACGCGCTCCAGAGCGCGCACCAGGCCGACATCGTGTCCGACGAGGCGTCGGGCACCAAGCCCAACTTCGTGATCACGGTCGACCCGCTGCTTGCCGCGCAGCCCGACGACACCGCCGCCGCGGCGCGCGCCGCAAAGGAGTAGGACGGTCGCATAGGCCGGCTGCCGCAAGCGCTCCGGAGGAGGCTTTCCGGGGCGCTCGGCGTTTCGGGGGGGGGGGTCTGCCTGCCGTCGCTTGCGCCGCCGGCGCATCGCGCTTCTCCACGTCCTCGCACCGCTCGCTGGGAATTTCGCATTTGTTAACAAACCGTAATGCATGGCCTCGCTATAATCCTCGTACTTTAGCGTGCGAAAGCGCCTGTGCCGAAGCGGCTTTCCCGCCGGGATCCCGCATGGAAAACCCGCTTCGGCATAAGCCCTTTGCCCGCTTCCGCATCCATGGAGGAGAGGAGTGGGGTCATGGACATCGTCCAGATCATCAACGACATCGACGCCTTCGTGTGGGGGCCGCCGATGATCATCCTGCTGCTGGGGTCGCATCTGTACCTGACGGTTCGCACGCGGTTCATCCAGCGCAAGCTGCCCACCGCTATCAGGCTGTCGGTGACGAAGGACCCGGACGCCCCGGGCGACATCAGCCAGTTCGGCGCGCTGTGCACCGCGCTTTCGGCCACCATCGGCACGGGCAACATCGTGGGCGTGGCCACGGCCATTCTGGCAGGCGGGCCGGGCGCGGTCCTGTGGATGTGGCTCACCGGCGTGTTCGGCATCGCCACCAAGTACTCCGAGACGTACGCCGCCGTGAAGTACCGCGTGCGCGACCACAACGGCGCCATGCTCGGCGGCGCCATGTACACGTGGCGGCGCGCGTTTGAGAAGGACGGCAAGGCGCCGTGGTGGGGCATGCTGGGCGCGGGCGCGTTCGCGCTGTTCGCGGCTATCGCCTCGTTCGGCATCGGCTCGGCGGTGCAGTCCAGCTCCATGACGGGCATCATCGTGTCCAACTTCCCCGGCATCCCTGCCTGGGGCATCGGGCTGGCCATCGTCATCATGGTGAGCGTGGTCATCTTCGGCGGCGTGAAGGTCATCTCGCGGGTGTGCGAGAAGCTCGTGCCGTTCATGGCCATCGCCTACGCGTGGGGCTGCATCGTCATCATCGGCATGAACTGGGAGTACGTGTGGCCCGCCATCTGCCTCATCTTCGAATGCGCCTTCACGCCGAAGGCGGCGTTCGGCGGCGCGGTGGGAAGCGGCCTTATGATGGCGCTGCAGTTCGGCTGCGCGCGCGGACTGTTCTCCAACGAGTCGGGCCTGGGCTCGGCGCCCATCGTGGCCTCGGCGGCCTCCACACGCAATCCGGCGCGCCAGGCGCTCGTGTCCATGACCGGCACGTTCTGGGACACGGTGGTCATCTGCGCGCTCACCGGCATCGTGCTCGTGTCCACGATGCTCGCCAACCCCGGCATCATGGAGAGCGGCGCCATAGCCGAGGGCGCCGACCTCACGAGCGCGGCGTTCGGCTCCATTCCCTACATCGGCACGCCCATACTGGTCATCGGCATGATCCTGTTCGCGTACTCCACCATCCTGGGTTGGTCCTACTACGGCAACCGCTGCGTCACCTACCTGTTCGGCAAGCATGCCATCCGTCCGTACCAGGTGCTGTACGTGGTCGTCGCGTTCCTTGGCGCCATCGGCGTGGGGGACTTCGTGTGGACCATCTCCGACATCACCAACGCGCTCATGGCCGTTCCCAACATCATCGTGGTGCTGATCCTGTCCGGCCTGATCGCGCGCGAGACGAAGCACTATGTGTGGGACAAGAACCTCGACGAGAAGGACGAGACGCCCATTCCCGTGATGGAGAACAAGTAGCGCGCGGCTCGTCGGCGGCGGCGCATGCGGGGCGCGCGGCTCGTCGGCGGCGGCGCATGCGGGCGCGCGGGCTTCGGCCCGCGCGCCTTTTTTGGGTTGTGCCGGCTAGCAGGCTTCGGCTTGTGCCGCTCGCGCGAGAGAGCTTGCTTTTCCGCCGCCTTCCTTCTAGCCAAGGTTTTCGTTTGCGGTCGGGGCTGTCGATTGGCGGTTTCCGTGCCTTTCTCTGCTAAACCGCCGCCAGCATGGGCCGGCCGCTTCCGCAAGTTGGTCACAAACCGCACCCTGTGGCACGCGCGCGCCCGGTTTCCCGTCGTCTGCGCCCCTCGCATCCGAAGAAATCCCAGGTCGCGAGAATCGCGCGGTCCGCCGACGCGCCGGATCGGCCGCCTGGAGTGCCACAGGGCGCAGTTTGTGACCAACTTGCGGGTGGCCCCCCGCCGGGCCGCCTCCGGCGGGGCCGCGTCAACGTTGGTTCAACAAAGAGCCACGCCTTTCGCGGTCCGAAAAATTTGCCCCTTGGCGACATCGAGTCGCACGCATAGGGAAATCTGGCGACGGCGATAACGGGGGCGCGCCGCTGCGGTAAAACGTTCAGGCTCTGTCAGGAGATGCGTCGCATCGTTGCCGCAGGGTTTCCGCGTGAGTCATTTTGTTTTTCAACTTCGAAGACGAACGGCTCAAGCTGTACGATGCGCAGTTGCTCTCCGACGTTATCGAACGTTGCAACGTAAGCAATCCAGCTGGCTTCTCTGACCCGAAGCCCCTCCTTTTCTTGCGTTCCGCGTTACGCCCCGTGTTCTCCTGGCCAGATTTAGACGATTTGGCAAAGTTACTTTACCGAATTTGCTATACTATGGCAAATTAATTTTGCCAAAAATGCTAAAACAGGAGTTACGCCATGAACGACCTCATACCGGAACTGCTGAGCAGCTTCTCGCTGGATTATTACCGCCCCATCGTGCCTCGTGCGCTCGACCTGGGAGAGCCGCTTGAGCCGCGTGCTGGCAACCTGGTGAAGGTGGTCACGGGCATGCGCCGCAGCGGCAAGAGCTACCGGCTTTTTCAGGAAATGGAAAACCTGCTTGCTCGGGGCGTTTCATCGGAGCGCCTCTGCTACTTCAACTTCGAGGACGACAGGCTGGCGCCCGTCACCTCGGAGGTTGGCGACGCTGTGCTGGAAGCGTTCTTCCGTTTGCACCCTTCAGCCGCCGACCAGGGGGTTTACCTGTTTCTCGACGAGCTTCAGGAGATGGAGGGGTGGAGCGCGTGGTTGAGGCGCGTGGTTGACGCCACGAAGGCGACTATTTACGTAAGCGGGTCGTCGTCGAAAATGCTCTCGGAAGAAATCTCGACCGCCTTTCGCGGGCGCGCCATCGACTTCGAGCTGCTGCCGTATTCGTTTGCGGAATATGCGGCGGCGCGCGGCGCGAAGGTGCCCAGCGTGACTCCGTCGTCGCAGGAGCGTCGGGCGTTGCAGAACCTGTTGGATGAATATCTCGTGCGCGGCGGGTTTCCGGCGGCGGTTGAGCTTCCGAACCCGCAGGCGGTGGCGCTTCTGCAATCGTACGCGCAGCGCGTGGTGTCGCGTGATGTGGTGGAGCGACACAACGTGTCGAAGCCGCGCGTGGCGTCGCTGTTCGCCCAGCGTCTGCTCGGTTCGAACGCGCGCGAGCTTTCCATTCGCAAGATAGAGGGCGACCTGCGTTCTGCGGGAATTGCCACCAGCCGCGAGCTGCTGGGCGATTTGCTGGCGTATTTCGAGCAGGCGTATTTGGTGTTCACGGTGCGCGAGTTTTCCCGCGCGTTGGCGCAGGGTGGGCGACGGCCTCCCAAGGTGTACGCCGTCGACCCCGGCTTGGCGGCGGCGAACGCATGGGCGAGCGTTAACGACGCAGGTCAGCGTCTCGAGAACGCGGTGTACCTCGAACTGCGGCGGCGAACGCGCGGGCTGCGGCGCGACGGCGTGTCGTCGTACATCACGAAAGGGCACGGCTACGAGGTCGACTTCGCGTGCGGCGATGCGCTTTTCGGAGAGGTGACGGAGTTGTACCAGGTAAACGTGGACGTTGACAACGAGCGAACGCGCCGTCGCGAAACGCGGGCGCTGTTCGAGGCGTTGCTTGAAACGGGAAACAGCGAGGGCACGCTTGTTGTGCTCAATGGCGAAGAGCGCACCTACGAGCAAGATGGCGTGCGCATACGCCAGGTGCCCGCGTGGAAGTGGTTTGCGCAGGGGTAATTGAGTTCGCTCCTCTCTTTCCGCACCCTGCTCTGCCTGTGCTTGCGCCGCTTGCTTGTTGACATCGTGTTTCATGCGGGTTTTGCCGGCGCGGCGCTTTGGCGTGTGGTGTCGTCGCCAGGTAAGGTTTTGCTCGCTGAAAACGGATGAGAGAAGCTGCCAATAGCGCGGATTTCGGATGTTTGCGGCTCGATGGTGTTCGACGAGCACACGATGCAGGAGCGCCTGCCGTCGGCTACGTTCAAGCAGCTCATGCGCACTATCAAAGGCGGCGAGCCGCTGAATTTGGAAGCTGCCAACGTGATGGCGCGCGCCGGTTTGTTGCCATACGAAGTGGTGAATGGCACGAAAAGTTGACTTTTCGTGTACGGACAGGGGGTGCGGACGTTTTTCCGGACGGCCTAGGCGGCCAGCCCCAGCCGCCTCCTGCGGCCGGCTATCGTATCGTACACCTTGCGCCCTCCCTCGTCGAACGCCTTCAGCCTCCCCTCCCGGTACCAGCG
>DXCU01000055.1 GCA_019115845.1 Candidatus Rubneribacter avistercoris
ACCCCGAGAACGATTCGTACCGGATTCGTACCAGGCGGCAACCCGCTGAAAGGAGGTCAAAAGAAACGATACCTTCTACCTGCGCATTTATTCGCCCTTTCGGACCCACCGCCCTCCTGCGTCATTAGCTCCGAGCTTGTGGTCGCCAACGACAACCACGCTCTCGGCGCACGAGAGAGCCAATGCCCCCGCCACCACGCTTATCTGAGATGACTCATCCATGAGAACACTGTCGTACCTAAAACCGGGACTAAGGGAAGTCGTGATCGAATGCGTTGTGCTCAACACCACCGGGTACTCTTTCACAAATGCCGCCGACCTCTTCCGAAGATCCTCAATCTTAAACACCCCGCGACCCCGATTCGATGAGAAGCGCTCGGCAAGCTGGGCCTTGAATACCCGCATTGACTTTTCTTCTATGGCAGCCATATTCTCCTCAAAATCATACGATCTCTCTTCGAGGAGACGAGCCTCGTCTCTCAACTCCTTGAGTTTCGCTCGATAGAATGCGTCTTGCAATAGGGGTATGGTAAGGAAGTTATCCCGCTCGATCATGTTGAGATAGAACCCGCCAAAAACGGCCCAAACATAGGTACGGTACAGCAACCCAACAGGGCGCCCCTCTTCAACACGCCGACCCTCTCGCACCCAAAAACGGAGAATGCTCTGAGAGGATCGCCCCAAGCGCGGATCATGCGGCCCGATAGCCCCCGCGTCAAGGCTTGCCATGTAGGCTTTGAAGTATTCGTACTCCCGCTCATACGCCGTCGTCAATGCGTCGATTTCGGCGAGGCGCTTGCGATCTTCAAGAGCCCGATCCAATCCGCTTACCAACGCACCCACTTCGGCAAGGAGCCTTGTGCGATCCTTTGAGGTCATGCCCCAGGTTTTGAGGTCACGCGGATACACCGGCTGGTTTGCAATGAACTTCTCTTTGCTCTCGCTCTTTCCTAACAGCGCGCAGATGAAGCCCAAATTGTTTCGACCGAGCTTATCCACAACGTTCTCGACAGCCGATGCATTGTTCGACACAACAGCCGTAGTGCGACCTTGCAGGATGTTGTTGGCGATAATATTGAGAATAGTTTGGGTCTTCCCAGTTCCCGGAGGTCCCTGCACCACACTGAGCCTGTCAGTGAACGCATGTTCAACCGCCACCTTCTGACTTGCGTTGAGACCAAAAGGAAAGATTAGCGGCTTGGAACCGCCTTGCTGAGGTCCGGGATCGTCACCCGACAAGTAGCAGGAGAGTATGGTGCCACTCGCGACCGCTCCTATGCCGTCGTACCGCCCTCCAAGCACGGATCTCTCTGTCTCTTCGTTCACAAGCTCATCCGTAGACGCGAGGGCCCGTAAATATTCGAAAACGCTCTTCGACCTCGGATCCGTAAGCACGTTTTTCTCAAGAGACACCTCATTGATTGCGTACCTTTTGCAACTGCCGTTCGAAAAACGCACGACTAGATGGCCATCATAAACCGCAATGCGCTCCACGTTGTCAAACGTCCGACCGTTCCTTCTAACAATCGTCCGCTGCGGATCCTTCATCTCTACTGGACGAACCTCTTTCACGCGGACTCTTCCATAAGAGTACGCTTTCTTTCCTTTTTCGTGCCTGATCCGACACTTCCCCTCTGCATACTCGTACTCATATACGTCAGCAGGAACATCGCCAAAAGGAACTGCTCCGCTCTCTCTAATGAAGAACATGCGCTCAGTGGGATCCGCTAACTCCATGCGACCAACTCCCGAACTGCCAACGATGCAAGGATGGCGAACGCAGTACTTGCGAGAGTGCCAACAAGGTAGCACTCGGCAAACTCCTTATCGTCGAGCATCTTAAAACGCGCAATGCTCTTGGCTGTCAGCACGAAAGCAATCGCACCGAATTGATTACAAAATGCGAGCACCGCAACAATGGTTCGCTCAAGCATTCCTATCCAACGGCCTGTCCGCAATCCATTGGCGGCACCCTTTCCGCTGCACACAATGTCCGACCCCTTGATTCGCACCGACTCGAGCAAAAGGCGGACGAAAATCGCCCCCGGACGCCAAACAACCAACAATGTCAGACTTATCCCCAGCGCCGCTGCAACCGATGTTGCATCCATAACGCCAACAAAAATCCCCGCAATCTCGAATGCTGGACGCTCGTCGAAGAGCGTCGCAACCACCACCACACACAGCAGCACATGAATAGCTTGGTCAACACAGAACACAGCCAGAGGTTTTTCGATTCTCCCCTCAAGCCGCGCTTTACCGCAATCAACCAAAGCATGAGATAGAGACAAAACAAGCCAAGCAAGAACGACGCTTTCAAACGAAAGCGACGCGAAAACAAACGGAGCCATGCACAACGCATAGCATCCGCAATGCAGGACAAGCAAGGAGGCGCGTTCGCTCTTTTTCCGGGCAACGCGATTCGTCTGCAAGTAGAAATCGGCGACTACATGCCCTAGCAGCACGAACCCCAAAGCAAACCCAAACGTCATAAAGCCCTCACCGCCCGAACTCGTGCATTGAGAAAAAAGCGAAGAACGCTGCAGCATTGCGCTCTTGAATGACGCGACCTTGAGCTAGGAGACGATCGATCCCCTGACGCGACATACCAGAGCGCTGGGAGAGCGCATACGAAGCTCCCACTAGATCCCCCTCAAGACAACGAAACGACTTCATACAGTGGTTAATCTCAATCCTGGCCGGCTTCCAAAAGCTGCTTTTCTCTTCAGCGGAAAGCAGCTGCAAGCTTTCGAACAACACGGATCCCGACCGGTTTCGCGAAACACCTGTCGCCAAAAGATTCAGCACTCTTTTACGCCGCCTGTCCAAATCGCCAGGAAATTCATCAGATCCTCGGCCAAAGAGCACGGGATAAAAAAGCTCCACTGCAAGCGCCATATCGTTCTGGGTCGCTGTTCTCATCCTACCTATGCTCAACGAATGATCCATAAGGGTCGTCAACGCCTCATCTGAAAGTCCTGTTGAGCGAAGAACGAGGTCGAAACGCTTCTTTTTATGAGCTTCAAGGATGCCGGCACGGGCGCAATGATACACCTCTCCATCTTGGCTCGTTGACGCCCCATCTTTAAGACGAACATCCCACGTCCCAACGCCCAGACCACCCCGTAGCACTCCGGGACCAAGCAAAAAGCAAAGAAGTCGATAGTAAAGAAACGCCGTTGCCGGCTCTCGAAACAACCCCTGAACCTCATCGCCTGCGCTGAATACAACGTCTTTTTCAAGCCCTCCCCTGAAAAGCTCGTTGGCAAAAAGAAGCGACTCTGCCAACAGTTCCTGCAAGTACTCCCGCTCTCGCGCTTGATATGTACGCGACCGTCTAATATCGGCTATGAGGGCCACATAATGCTGCATAAACTTCTCTCCCTCGCAGAACCTTCTTCGTAGAGTGGAAACTATAGCAACAAAAAAAGTCACTATCAAGACATAGCAATAAAAATTATTGCTATGTTGAATTAGCAATAAAAATTATTGCTAATTTGCACCAATTCTTCCATAAGCGACATACGCAGAATGAGCGAACCCCTTGGGCGCGCGACGCACCTGGCGTACAATCTGACGGAACAGGCACGCACCCGCAAACACACCTCCACAGCAAAGGAGCACCGAATGGCACACGAAGCAAGCGCAGGCGTTGAACTCGGTTTCATCGGGTTCGGCAACATGGCCCAGGCGATGGCCCGGGGACTCGTCGAATCGGGCACGCTCCCGGGATCGCGCATCCACGCATGCGCGGCCCACTTCGACAAGCTCCAAGCCGCAACCGCACGGTTCGGCGCGAACGCCTGCGCGGACGCGCGCCAAGTGATCGAAGCGAGCGATGCCATCATCCTCGCGGTGAAGCCCCACCTCGTCAAGCAGGTGACAGAGCCGGTGCGCGACCTTTTGGCCGACAAGGCGGTGATCTCGGTGGCCGCCGGATGCGACTTCGCGTTTTACGAGGAGATCCTCACCCCGGGCAGCCGTCACCTCAGCACCATTCCCAACACGCCCATCGCCGTGGGCGCGGGCATCATCGCCTGCGAGCAGCGCCATTCGCTCACCCCCGATGACGTGCAGGCGTTCGAGCGCCTGTTTAGCCCCATCGCGCTCATCGAATGGATGGACGGCGCGCTGCTGCCCACCGCCACCGCCATCGCCGGTTGCGGCCCCGCCTTCGCCGCAATGTTTCTAGAAGCGCTCGGCGACGCCGGCGTGAAACACGGCCTCTCCCGACAGGCTGCGTACCGTCTGGCAGCCCAGATGATGGCGGGCACCGCCAAACTGCATCTAGAAACCGGCGAGCACCCCGGCTCCATGAAAGACGCCGTCTGCTCACCGGGCGGCACCACCATCAAAGGCGTGGCGGCGCTTGAGAAGAGCGGTTTGCGCGGCTCCGTGATCGGTGCCGTGGACGCTATCAAGCAAGCTTAACCGCACGCAAAGGGCGGGGCGCCCAACCGCACGCGCCCCGCCCTTTCCCGCCAGCGTTGTGCCCGCCGCCGCCCTACCCTTCGACGTCGATGCGCTCTATCTTGAAGATGACCGGCCGCGTTCCGTCGTTGCAGCACGCGATCATCATGCGTTCGTCGTTCGTCCAGCCGCGCATGATGGATCCGCCCTGCAGCGCCGCGTAGATGTAGCGGCTGATGCAGTCCCACGCCTCCGCGCACGGGAACTTCGGGTCAAGGTCGCGCCCGAAGTGCCAGAAGTCGTCGCGCTCGGCGTTGCGCTCGAACAAAAACTCCTGCCCTACTTCAAAGCACGGGCACGCCCCCGACTGCGGATCGGCCAGATACTCCTTTTGCAACTCCGGGAACACGCGTTTGTCCAGCACCGTCACCTTGCACTTGTACTCCACGAAAGCCTCCTCTCATCGCGCGCAATCCGCGCACTTGTGCAATTGTACCATCGGGTTTCTTCTCGCTGCTTCTTTCCGCCCTCTATTCTCTGCATATTGTGCGGAGAATAGACGCTTATTCTCCGCACGAGCTATACTGCAACCATGTACTTGCACGAACATACTGGATGGACGAACTTTTCCTGGGACAACGCGACTATGCTCCCGCTTCTGGCCAACGTGCGATTCGCCCAAGGGCATCTGCTGGGAAGCATGTCAAAGATGGGTTTTCGCATCGAGGCCGAAACGGAGCGCGACACCCTTTCCGGCGAGGTTGTCGCATCCTCGCGCATCGAAGGCATCAAGCTCGATGCGCGCAAGGTGCGCTCGTCCCTTTCCCGCCAACTCGGACTGGACGATCCCCAGGACCCTCGCGATACGCACGAGGTCGACGGCATCGTGTCCATCATGCTCGACGCGACCAGGCACGCCGACGAACCGTTAACCCACAAGCGCCTCCTCGGTTGGCACAACGCGCTTTTCCCGACGGGATACAGCGGCCTGCGGCGCATCCGCACGGCGCAGTATCGCAGCGGCCCCATGAGCGTCGTGAGCGGGCCCATCGGCAAGGAACGCGTTCATTTCCAAGCCCCCGACGCCGCTTTAGTGCGCCCTCTCATGGAGGACTTCGTACAATGGTTCAACGAGGACGAAAGCACCGAACCCTTGCTGAAAGCGGGGATCGCACACCTGAGGTTCCTCACCATCCATCCTTTCGACGACGGCAACGGGCGCATCGCCCGCGCGCTCACAGAGCAACTGCTCGCGCGGGCCGACGGCAGCCCGCGCAGGTTCTACAGTATGGCGGGCTTCATCCTCTCGCATCGCGAAACCTACTACGCCGAACTGGAGCGGACCCAAAAAGGCTCGGGCGACATCACGTCCTGGCTCGTTTGGTTCCTCGCAGCCTTGGCGGGAGCCATCGAGCAAAGCCGGGAGAGGCTTCGCGGCGTGCTCGAACGGGAAGCGTTCTGGACCTCGCTTTCGGGTGTTGCGCTCAACGGGCGACAGCGCGCCATGCTCGGCCGGCTGAAAGCCGGCTTCGAGGGAAAGCTCACAGCCGCCAAATGGGCGAAGATGTGCAAGGTGTCCCCCGACACCGCCCTGCGCGACATAAACGACCTCCGTGAAAAGGGCATCCTCGAAAAGGAGGAGGGCGGCGGCCGCAGCACCTCGTACCGGCTCGTTCGCTGAAGAGGCTCCACCCGAACAGTGAGGCGGACCTATGCCGCCACAATACGCCAACCCACCGCGCACAACGCCGGGCCGCGCGCCGACATGCCGCGCAGGCCGCCCCTACAGATCGTCAACCAGCGCGCTCGACTTCGCGTACGCGGTGCTCCTCGCCTCGAAGAAATCGGTCTTGATCATGTTCGCGTTCGAAAACTGGCTCACCCACGACATGCTCTCCGGCTCGCGGTCATGGCCTTCGTACAAAGGCTCGAAGCCCAGCTGCGAACAGCGCAGGTTCCCCAGATACTGGATGTAGTCGGTCACCATCTGCTTGTTGAGGCCCGCCACTTCGTCGCCGATGGCGTAATGACCCCAGCGGATCTCCTGCTCGCAACCCTCTTTGATCATGGCGCGGTACTCCTCCACCAACTCGGGCGTGAACAGCGCAGGCTCCTCCTCCTTGAGTTCCAGCAAAATGCTGCGGAACAGCCACAGGTGGGTGTTCTCGTCGCGGTTGATGTAGCGGATCTCCTGCACCGAACCGGGCATGAGGTTGTTGCGCCCCAGGTTGTAGAAGAACATGAACCCGCTATAGAAGTACACGCCCTCCAGGATGTAGTTCGCCACCAGCACGCGCGCGAGCGCTTCGGGGCTTTTGTCGTCTTGGAACTCGTTGTAGAGGTTGCCGATGAACTCGTTGCGCGCCAGCAGATGCTCGTCCTCCTTCCACTGGTAGAGCACGTCGTTGCGCTCCTGCGGCTCGCAGATGGTGTCCAGCATGTAGCTGTAGCTTTGGCTGTGCACCGCCTCCTGGAACGTCTGGATGGCCAGGCACAGGTTCACCTCGTTGGCGGTGATGTACTCGCCCACGTTGGGCAGGTTCGCCGTCTGCAGGCTGTCGAGGAATATGAGAAACGACAGGATCTTGTCGTAAGCGCGCCGCTCGGGCGCAGGCAGCCTGCGGTAGTCCTTCACGTCCACGCCCAGGTTGATCTCCTCGGGTATCCAGAAGTTGTTCATGGCCTGGCGATACCAGTCGCTCACCCACTCGTATTTCATGTTGTTGAAGTCGTTGAGGTTCGTCGTGTTGCCCCCGATCATCCGCCGGTCGAGCACATCGATGTCCCCCAACGGGTTGAACAGCGGCTTCTTTTTCAGTTCGGACATACTTCGTATCCTTCCGGAAAGACAACTACGGACAACAAGAGAATCAGAGGGTCGATGCGACCTGCGACGCGGGAGGCCCGACAGCGGCCAGGGGAGTCTTCGGCGGTGCCCATCAAGCGAGTTCCGCAGCGAAGCGAGGACTGTCTGAGCGACTGGGCACCGCCGAAGACTCCCCGTCCCACGAGCGCAATCAACCTACGACGAACACACTTCGCACTCTTCCACTTCCAAGCTCTTCGAACGGACGTAGTAGATGGTTTTCACGCCTTCTTCCCAGGCCAGCAGGTACAGGTCGAGCACGCGGCGGAACGTGTACTCGTTCGTGATGTAGAGGTTCATGCTCTGCGCCTGGTCGATGTGGCGCTGCCGCACGCCGCAGGCGCGCACCGACCACGACTGGTCTATGAGGTGGGCGTTTTTGTAGTACCAGAACGTCTCCATGGACAGCTCGGGCGCCACGCGCGGCATGAGGCCGTTTTTCTTCTCCTCAAGGAAGTAGCGGTTCATGACGGGATCGAGCCCCGCCGTGGTGCCGGCGATGATGCTCGTGGAGCTGGTGGGCGCAACGGCCAGCAGGTAGCCGTTGCGCAGGCCGTGATCGGCCACGTCGCGTGCAAGCTCCGCCCAGCGGCCCTCCGTCAGGCCGCGGTCGCGGAAGTACGCGCCCGTCTGCCAGCCGCTGCCCTCGAAGAACGAATACGCGCCCTTCTCCTGTGCGATGGCGCATGACGCGCGCACCGCCGCGTAATGCACGTCGGCGAACACGCGCTCGGCGAATTCCAGGTGCTCGTCGCTTTCCCACTTGATGCCGCGCTTCGCCAACATGTGATGGTACCCGCTCACGCCCAGGCCGATGGGCCGGTACTGCCGGTTGTTGATCTGGGCGTACGGCACGGGGAAGAAGTTGAGGTCAATGACGTTGTCAAGCGCCCGCACCGCGCTTTCGGTGACGTGCGCCAGCTCCTGCGGGTCGTCCACGTCTATATGGCCAAGCGAGAGGCTTGCCAGGTTGCACACGACGAACGCGCCCGGCTTCGTCCGCGTGACCACCACCTGCTCGCCGTCGACGTCCTCGATACGCTGCTCCACCTGCTCGATGGCGCCCATGTTCTGCGCGATCTCGGTGCACAGGTTGCTGCAGTAGATGACGCCTTTGTGCTTGTTCGGGTTCGCGCGGTTCACCGCGTCGCGGTTGAACGTGAACGGCGTGCCCGTTTCCACCGCGCTCTTGATGATGAGGCGGATGACGTCCTTGATGGGGATGACGCGCTTCTTGATGCGCGCGTCGGCCACGCATTCCAGGTACTTGCGCGTCCATTCCTCGCCGAAGCAGTCCTCAAGCGCATACCCCTTCACCGTCAGAATCTCGTGCGGGCACATGAGGTACCAGTCGCCCTCTATGTTGTCGCGCGCCTGCTGCCAAAAGTAGTCGGGGTAGCAGACGGCGGGGAACACGTCGTGCGCCTTCATGCGGTCGTCGCCGTTGTTCGTGCGCAGCGCCAGGAATTCGGGCAGGTCGCGATGCCATGCGTCCAGGTACACCGCCACGGCGCCCTGCCGCATGCCCAGCTGGTCGACCGCCACGGCCGTGTCGTTCGCCAGGCGGATCCAGCGGATGACGCCGCCGGCCGCCCCGTCGAACCCGCGGATGGCGCTGCCAGAGGCGCGCACCTTGCCGAAGTACAGGCCCATGCCGCCGCCGTACTTGCTCACCTTCGCGAAGTTGTCGATGCTGCGGTAGATGCCGTCCAGGCTGTCGGGCACCGTGTCGATGAAGCACGACGACAGCTGATGGAACGGCTTGCGCGCGTTGGACAGCGTGGGCGTGGCCATGGTCACCTTGAGCGTGGACAGCATGTCGTAGAAGCGGCGCACCCAGCCCAGGCGCTCGGCCAGGTCCTCCTCCATGGCGAGGTGCAGCGCGATGCCGAGGAACATCTCCTGCGGCGACTCAAGCGGCGCGCCCTGGTGCGTGCGGATGACGTAGCGATCGAGCAAAAGCTGCAGGCCCGCATAGGTGAACAGGTTGTTGCGGGCGGGGTCGATGAACGAGGCCGCCTCGTCAAGCTCGGCGGGCGCATAGCGCTGCAGGATGTAGTCGCCGTAGAGGCCCTCCTCGGCGAGGAAGGCCACTTTCTGCGCGAACGTCTCGATATGGCGGGCGGCCATGCGCTCTGCGAGCGCGCGCTCGAACTGCACCATGAGCAGGCGCGCGGCGATGATCTCCCAACGCGGCGCCTCCTGGGTGGTCAGCTCCACGGCCGCCTTCACGAGCATGGCCAGCTTCTGGTCGTCGGTGGCGTCGGGCTTCGCGAACGACTGGAACTTGCCCAGCAGATGCGCAAGCTCGTACTCCTCGCCGGCGAACTCCTTCTGCACGGCGGCCAGCACGCCCGGCAGCTCGGACATGCCGGGCAGCTGCGCGCACAGGCGCTCGCGGGAGGCGCGCTTGCGGGCGCGGTCCTCGCGGTACAGGATGTAGCTTTTCAGCTCCTCGTAGCGGTTGGCCTCCATGAGCGCGCGTTCCACCAGGTCCTGCACGTCCTCCACCGCAACGACGCCGCCCTGCGCCGCATCGGCCATCGCGCGCTCGACGCCCGCGACAAGCCGGTCCGCCTCGTCGTCGGCCAGCACGGAGCCCACGCTCCTGAACGCGGCCGCCATGGCGCGCTTGATCTTGTCGGCGCAGTACGGCTCCCTCGCGCCGTTGCGTTTGGAAATCTGCATGATGGGCCCATCCTTCGTCTGCGAATCGGTTTTCGGTCGCCCATCGTACCATATATTGATAGTGAAATTACCACATATTGGGAAACGACGCACGGAAAGAAGAGGGCGCCCCTTCGCGGGACGCCCTCCACCCAAGCGCTCGCCGGCTCGCGCTACTCGAAGTCGAACAGGGCGGTGGACAGGTAGCGCTCTCCCGTGTCGGGAAGCACGACCACGATGGTCTTCCCCTCGCTTCCCGGTCGTCTCGCCACCTGCGTGGCGGCCGCCACGGCGGCGCCGGAGGAAATGCCCACCAACAGCCCCTCCTTGGCCGCCAGCTCGCGGGCCGCGGAAAACGCGTCCTCGTCGGTCACGGCCAGCACCTCGTCGTACACGTCCGCGTCCAGCGTGTCGGGCACAAAGCCCGCCCCTATGCCCTGGATCTTGTGCACCCCGGCGCGCCCTTCCGAAAGCACCGGCGACGATGCCGGCTCCACGGCCACCACGCGAATGGCGGGATTCTGCCTTTTCAAATACGCGCCCGTGCCGCTGATCGTGCCGCCCGTGCCCACGCCGGCCACCAGAACGTCCACCGAGCCCTCGGCATCGCGCCAGATCTCGGGGCCGGTCGTCGCCTCGTGCACAGCGGGATTCGCCGGGTTTTCGAACTGCCCCGGAATGAACGAGTTGGGAATCTCTCGCGCCAGCTCCTCGGCGCGCTCGATGGCGCCTTTCATGCCCTTCGCGCCGTCGGTCAGCACCAGCTCGGCTCCGTAGGCGCGCATGAGGTTGCGTCGCTCGACCGACATGGTCTCGGGCATGGCGATGATGATCCTCATGCCGCGCGCGGCGGCAATGGCCGCCAACCCGATGCCCGTGTTGCCCGACGTGGGCTCGATGAGGACCGTGTCCTGGCCGATGAGGCCCTCGGACAGCGCCTTGTCCACCATCGCCTTCGCTATGCGGTCCTTCACCGACCCTCCCGGGTTGAACGACTCCACCTTGGCCACTATCCTCGCCTTCAGACCGTGGCTGCGTTCGTAGTTCGCAAGCTCCAAAAGGGGGGTCCCGCCGATCAGATCGGTTACGCTTTTGTGGATGGTCATGACGCGCCTGCTTTCTCGCCTGATCCCGCCGTCCCGGCCGAACCGCACGCCGGACGAAGCGGGCATTCTTCTGTGTCGCGAATAATCCTACTTGTTATCTATGGATTGGTCAAGCGCAAAGCAGCCGTCCGAGGCGCGCGAGCCGCCGCTCACGCAACGGGCCGCGCTCTCGCCCGAAAAAAAAACGGCTCCCCTCGGTCTGCGTTCCGGCGAGCCCGTGCCAAAACGCAGACCGAGGGGAGCCGCGAAGGCGGGTCGGCGACCTTACCCTATCAGGTCGAGCACCTGGCGCAGGTCCTTCTTGCCGAAGCTCACTTGCTCGCCGTCGTTCACCACCAGGCAGGGAACGCTCATCACGTTGTAGCGCTCCCGCAGCTTCGGGAAATGGTTGAGGTCGTACGCCTCGGCGGTCACGCCCGGATTGCCGGCCGCGACGCGCTGGGCCGCCGCCACCGTCTCGGGGCACATGGTGCACGACAGCGACACGAGCACCTTGAGGCGCTTCGGCCCCTCCACGCCCTCGATCCTTCGGCGCAGCTCCTCGTCGATCGGCTGCCCCGGGCCGGCAGCGTTGTACAGGCCCAGCACGAACGAGGTGAACTCGTGGCCGCCCGGCACGCCGTGGAAGGCCAGGCCCGTCCAGGTCCCATCGGCGCGCAAGACGCGCACGCACGGCGCCTCCGCGTCCCCGGCCGCGCCTTCGGCCTCCTCAACCGACACCTTGCCGCCGCTCAAGCGCGCAAGCTCCTCCATGTAGGCGCGCAGCTCCGCGGACGCCGCGCCGCCGTCAAGCGACAGGCTCAGCGCAAGCGGCGCCTCCATGCGCGCGAACACCGCGTCGAGCTGCGCGCGGGTCGCCTCGTCGAACAGCTCCCCGAAGCCCGCCGCCGAAGGCGGCGCGGCGTGGGCTTCGCCCCGCTCCGCGCGCACCGGCGTCGCCGGCCGCTCGGGCACCAGGCCGGTCCTCTCCTGGGCCGAGGCCAGATAATGCTCCATCTCGGTGGCCGCGAGCGCCGCCTCGCCGGTGGCGGTCACCACCTGGCGCAGGCTCTTCACGCACACGTCGCCGGCGGCGTAGAGCCCCTCGACGCTCGTGCGCTGGGAGCCGTCGGTCAGCACGTAGCCGCATTCGTCCACCTCGGCCGCGCCCCGGACCAGCTCGGTCGCCGGCTCGTACCCCGCGAACACGAACACGCCCAACGTCTCGCCGTCGGCGGCGCGGCGCTCAACCTCCTCGCCAGTGTCAAGGTTGCGGTAACGGATGGCCTCGAGCGCGCCTGAACCGGACACCTCCACCACCTCGGTGCGCGGCAGCACGGTGATCTTCTCATGGCGCCGCGCCTCCTCGCATGCGGCCGGCGCGCAGGTGAAGTCGTCGGTGATCATGAGGATGGTCACGTGCTTGGCGTACTTGGTCAGAAACACGCTCTCCTCGGCGGCCGCGAAGCCGCCGCCCACCACGAACACCTCCTTGCCGGTGAAGAACTCGCCGTCGCACGTGGCGCAGTACGCCACCCCGCGGCCACAGAACTCCTCTTCGCCCGCAAATCCCAGATGGCGCGGATGGGCGCCCGTCGCCAAGAGCACGCCCAAACACCGCAGCTCCCCACGCGTCGTGCGCACCGTCTTGATATCGCCGGACACATCGACGCCCGTCGCCTCCGCCAGCAAGAACTCGGCGCCGAACGACTCGGCCTGACGTCGCATGGCCTCTCCCAGCTCCGCGCCGCTCGCATGGGGCACGCCCGGGTAGTTCACCACGTCGGACGTGATGGTTATCTGCCCGCCGAACCGCTCCTTCTCCACGACGACCACCCGGTAGCGGGCGCGGGCCAGATACAGCGCGGCGGTGAGCCCGGCAGGCCCACCGCCCACGATGACGGCGTCGTAGAGGCTTTGCTCCTTCGCCATTGCTTGCGAAGGCCTACAGCTGGCCGACCAGGTCCAGGCTCGGCTTGAGCGTCTCCGCGCCCGGCTCCCACTTGGCGGGGCACACCTCGTCGCCGTGCTCGGCCACGAACTGGCTGGCCTGCACGCGGCGGAACAGCTCGTCGGCGTTGCGGCCCACGTTGCCGGCGGTCACCTCGTAGGCGACGATCTTGCCCTCGGGGTTCACGATGAAGCTGCCGCGCTCCGCCACGCCGTCGGCCTCGATCAGCACCTCGAAGTCGCGCGCCAGGGCGTGCGTGGGGTCTGCCAGCATCGGATACTGGATCTTCTGGATGCGCTCGGAGGCGTCGTGCCACGCCTTGTGGACGAAGTGCGTGTCGGTGGACACGGAGTAGATCTCGCAACCGGCGCCCTTGAACTCGCCGTATTTGTTCGCCAGATCCTCCAGCTCCGTCGGGCAGACGAAGGTGAAGTCCGCCGGATAGAAGAAGAACACGCTCCACTGGCCCAAAACGTCGTCCTTGGTCACGGTCTTGAACTCGCCGCCTTGGTAGGACTGGACGCTGAACTCGGAGATCTCCTTGCCGATGAGGGACATGATGATTGCCTTTCTCTAATGATACAATGTATCGTTAAGATGCTACGACGCATATGATATGCATAGAATGGCAATTTAGACCCAACTCCACAACATGCGCACAACGGCCTTTGGCAAGCGGAGCGGCGGCGAGGGCGAAGGGCGCCTTTCTAGCGGACGTCCAGCCCCTCCAAATTTCCCTCGAGCGGCAGCGGCCCCTCGGCGTCGCTGCCGCCGGCCTCGCCGAACACGTACTCGTGCCCCGGAAGCGCCACGTTGAGCGCAATCCCCGCAACCGACCCCACGGCCAAACCCGACAGCGACACGGCCATCCCGCCCACCGCCACCACGATGGCGCCGGCCTCGCTGTAGGCGATGCCCAGCGACAGCACCAAAACCAGCGCCGCTATCAGCACGTTGCGGCTTTTCGTGAAGTCCACGCGGTTCTCCACCAGGTTGCGGATGCCCACCGCCGATATCATCCCGTACAGCACCAGCGACACCCCGCCGATCACGCACGGCGGCATGGCGGCGATGACGGCCGCGAACTTCGGGCAGAACGACAGCACGATGGCGAACAGCGCCGCGATGCGGACGACGCGCGGATCGAACACGCGGGTCAGCGCCAGCACGCCGGTGTTCTCGCCGTACGTCGTGTTGGCCGGTGCGCCGAACAGCGCCGCAAGGATGGTGGCCAGGCCGTCGCCTAAAAGCGTGCGGTGCAGCCCCGGCTCGGAGATGTAGTTGCGGTTGCAGGTGGAGCTGATAGCCGACACGTTGCCGATATGCTCGATCATCGTGGCGAACGCAAGCGGCACGATGGTGATGACGGCCGTGATGGCCAGCCCCGCGTCGAAGTTCGCCCCGAACACCGAGAGCACCGTGTCCTCCCATGCCACCGGCAGCCCGACCCACGCCGCCTCGGCCACCCCGCCGAAATCCACCTCGCCAAGAGCCGCCGCCACCGCGTACGATCCCGCCACGCCCAGCAGGATGGGGACGATCTTCACCATCCCCTTGCCCCAGATGTTGGCCGTCACGATGATGGCCACGGCCACCAGCGCCACAAGCCAGTTCGCAGAAGCGTTCTCAATGGCCGAGCTTGCCAGGATGAGGCCTATGGAGATCACGATGGGCCCTGTGACCACCGGAGGGAAGAAACGCATGACGCGCGCCGGCCCGAACACGCGAAACAGCGCCGCCAGCACAAGGTACAGAAGCCCCGCGCAGGCCACCCCCAGGCAGGCGTACGGCAGAAGGTCGCGCTCCCCGCCCGGAGCTATGGCTGCGTAACCGGCGATGAACGCGAACGACGACCCTAAAAACGCCGGCACCTTGCCCTTGGACGCGAAATGGAACAAAAGCGTGCCCAAGCCGGCGAACAGAAGCGTCGCGGACACGGACAGCCCGGTCAAGGTCGGCACCAAGATAGTGGCGCCGAACATCGCGAACATGTGCTGAAGTCCGAACACCGCCATCTTGGGCGCGCCCAGCGTGCGGGCGTCGTAGATGGCGTCGGGGGCGTCTGCGGCCCCCATGGTCGGCACGTCCCTGCTCTCGCTCACGCAGATCCCCTTTCCCGTCAAGGCGTCTGGCAACGCGGCCGTTCGGCCTCGAAAGCCCGAGCCGACCGACAGCATTGTGCCACAACCCGCGCCTTCGCGCGCCCTCAATCTCGACGACGGCCCCCGGCTCTCTTCGAGCGCCCCCTCGCGCCCTTCGCGCCGCCCGGTCGCCCGCCCTCGGCGCCCTTCGGTTGCCGGCCGCCGCCAGACGGCTTCGAACCCTTCGCGCCGCCCGGTCGCCCGCAGGACCCTTTTTCCGGCCGCACCAGGCACTTCGGCCCATACCCTATCAAGTCCGTCCGTCCCGCGCGCCGAAGCGCCTCCAGCACCAGCGCGCGGTTTTTCGGATCGCGGTACTGCACAAGGGCGCGCTGGAGCGCCTTTTCGTGCGGGCTTTTCGGCACGTAGACCGGCTTCATGGTGCGCGGATCCACGCCCGTGCAGTACATGACCGTGGACATGCTGCCCGGCGTGGGGTAGAAATCCTGCACCTGCTCGGGCATATACCCCAGATCGCGGCAATACTCCGCCAGCTCAACCGCCTCTTTGAGCGTTGATCCCGGATGCGACGACATCAGATACGGCACGGCGTACTGCTTCCGCCGCGCACGCTCGTTGGCCGCTTCGAAGCGCTCCAGAAAACGGTCGTACACCGCGCGCGAAGGCTTGCCCATCACCGACAGCACCGCGTCCGACACGTGCTCCGGAGCCACGCGCAGCTGCCCGCTCACGTGATGGGCGGCCAGCTCGTCGATGAACTCATCTCCGTGCTCCTTGTCCGCCAGCACGTAGTCAAAGCGAACGCCCGAGCGCACAAACACCTTCCTCACCCCCGGCAGCGCGCGCAGCTCGCGCAAAAGCGCCAGGTAGTCGGCATGGTCCGCCTCCAACTTGCGGCACGGCTCGGGCGCGAGGCAGCGCTTGCCGGAACAGGCGCCGCTTTTCAGCTGCTTGGCGCATGCCGGCGCGCGGAAGTTCGCCGTCGGCCCGCCCACATCGTGGATGTAGCCCTTGAAGCCCGGCTCGGCCGTCAAAGCGCGCGCCTCCTCCACCAGCGATTCGCGGCTGCGCGCCTGCACGATGCGCCCCTGGTGGAACGTGAGCGCGCAAAACGAGCATTCGCCGAAGCAGCCGCGGCTGCTCGTCAGGCTGAACCGCACCTCCTCGATGGCGGGAACGCCCCCGTCCCGCTCGTACCTGGGATGGTAGGTCCGCGCGAACGGCAAGCGCGCCACAGCGTCCAGCTCCTCGGCGGAAAGCGGGGCCGCGGGCGGGTTCTGCACGACGAACTCATGGTCGGAATACGGCTCCACCAGCCGCTTGCCCGTGAACGGATCGCTGTTGGCGTACTGCACGGCAAAGCTGCGGGCGTACTCCAGCTTGTCAGCCTGCATCGACGGAAACGACGGCAGCGTCACCGCATCGTAGACGTGCTCGAGCGAGCGCGTTCGGTACACGGTGCCGTCGATGAACGTCAGATCCTCGATGGAAAGCCCTGCCGCCAACGCGTCGGCCACCTCCACGATGGAGCGCTCCCCCATGCCGTAGCTCACCAGGTTGGCGCCGGAATCCAGCAGTATGGAGCGCTTGAGCTTATCCGACCAGTAATCGTAGTGCGCAAGCCGCCGCAAGCTGGCCTCGATGCCGCCCAGCACGATGGGCGTCCTTTTGAACGTGCGGCGAATCAGGTTGCTGTACACCACCGCCGCATGGTTCGGCCTCAGCCCCGCCCGGCCGCCGGGCGAGTACGCGTCTTTGCTCCGACGTTTCTTGGCCACCGTGTAATGGTTCACCATGGAATCCATGTTCCCCGCCGACACCAGAAACGCCAGCCGAGGCTCGCCGAACTCCGCAACCGACGCCGGGTCGTTCCAATCGGGCTGGGCCACCACGCCCACCCGGTAGCCGTGAGCCTCCAGAAGCCGCGTGATGATGGCCATGCCGAAGGAGGGGTGGTCGACGTAGGCGTCCCCCGACACGTACACGAAGTCGACGCCCTCCCATCCGCGCTCCTCCATGTCACGCCGGCTCACCGGCAGAAACGACGCGTTCATCTCACCCCTGCCATCCGCCCGCCGCGCGCCTCTCGAAAGGCAGAGGATCGTCTTGCCCACCCCACGACGGCACGTCGAACTGGCGCGTCCAGTATCCCAAAGCGCGTGTAATCATGACCAGCGAAAACACACTCGCCATCACCACGACCACGGCAATGACCGCGAACAGGACGACGCCCAGCACGACAAGGGCCGGCGCCGCAAGGGCGAGAACCGCCGGATCGTTCGTATGGACGACCGGCACGCCCACGCCGAAGAGGAGGGCGGTCCCAGCGAGCATCATCGGCACAATCAGAAGCCATGCCGCAACGCTTGCCCCAACCGAAAGCGCCACGCCCATGCCGAGGATGCGCGCCAAGCCCCCGGTATCGTAGCGGACCATGGCCCATATCCTCCCAAGCTGAAAACCGGGGGCAAGGCGGCCGTAGATGCTCATGCGCATAGCGCCCACGTACCCCAACACCGAAACGAACAGACGAGCCGCCATGATGACCAGGGAAAACAAAAAGGAAACCGCGCCAAACAGCACGAACGTCCCGCCGCGTCCCAAGCCGCTCGCCGCGCTCGCCCCCGTCACGACGGTCCACGCAAGTTCGACCGCCCACGGAACAAGCATGCACACCGCGAATATGACCAGCGCGAAGAACCCTCGGCTGTACAGCCGGCCGTCCTCGTTGCCCAGCACGCGCGCCGGAAGCGGCGCATGCACGTTCCAGGCGATGTCGCGCGCCCACCCGAACGCGTAACCGTACACGACGATCAAACCGAACACGGGAACAAGCCCCACCAGCGACAAAAGCGCGAGCTTTCCGAACCAGCCCGGGGAGTTCTTGACGTCATCCCAGACGGTGCGCAGGTATCCTCTTTGCACAGCGAACCCCTTCCTTCCGAATTTCCGTTTCGTCCACCTTACACGCGCGCGCCGCTCGTTTGACAATCCGTTGCCATCCTGTCAGAGGCCCGAGCGCAAAAGAGCCCGCTGCGAAGCAGCGGGCTCCGAACCTCGGTCGATCGAGCGCGAGGCTACTTGAGGGTGACGGCGGCGCCGGCCTCCTCCAGCTTGGCCTTGATCTCCTCGGCCTTGTCCTTGGCCACGCCCTCCTGGATGGGCTTCGGAGCGCCCTCGACAACCTCCTTGGCCTCCTTCAGGCCCAGGCCCGTGATCTCGCGGACCACCTTGATGACGGCGATCTTGTTGTCGCCGAAGCCCTCGAGCACCACGTCGAAGTCGCTCTTCTCCTCGGCAGCGGCGGCACCGTCGCCGGCAGCCGGGGCGGCGGCCACGGCCACGGGGGCGGCGGCGGACACGCCGAACGTCTCCTCGATGTCCTTCACCAGCTCGGAAGCCTCCAGCAGGGACATCTCCTTCAGGGCCTCGATGATCTCTTCGCGGGTAACAGCCATGTCAGTATCCTTTCAAAGGGGCCGGGCGTTGCCGGCCTTGGTTCTCTTTCATCATGCGGCGGCGCGCCTCGCACCGCCTATGCTGCGTTTAGGCAGCTTCCTTCTGGTCGGCCACAGCCTTCGTGACCTGGGCCAGACCGCTCGGCACGCCGTTGAGGGCCACGGCAAGGCCACGGGCCACGCCGGAAATGGCGCCGGCAATCTGGGCCAGCAGCTCCTCGCGGGACGGCAGCGAGGCGATAGCCTCCACCTCGGCGGCCGTAACCGCCGCGCCTTCCATCAGGCCGCCTTTGATCTCCAGGTTGTCGTTTGCCTTGGCGAAGTTCTTGACGACCTTCGCAGCGGCCGCCACGTCCCCGCCGGCGAACACGAACGCGCTCGGGCCTTCCAGCAGATCGTCGAGCGTCGGCAGGTCGGACTCGGACAGCGCAAGGCGCATGAGGGTGTTCTTGTACACCTTCAGGCCGGCGCCAGCCTCGCGAACCTGCGCGCGCAGCGCCTGGATCTCCTTCACCGTCAGACCGCAGTAGTCCACAATCCACACGGCGGAAGAGCCCTCCAGATCCGCCTTGATGTTGGCGAGCATCTCTTGGTTCTTTGCGTTGGGCATGAATGCACCTCCTTTTCCCGAACTCGGGTTCCGCCCCTTGCGGGTGGGATCGTCGCTCGGAAAAGAAACGACCCCTGCCGTCCTCGGGACAACAGGGGTCGTCGAAGCGCGAAGCTTGTCGAACCACCTCGGCGGGCCGCGATCTGGCGCGATTGAACCTTGCGGTACCTGCTGTCTCGGGCAGCGGAACAATCCTATGCGATGCCGCTTCCGAAAAAGCAGCTCTTATATTTTAGTATCGTCCCGCCACCTGTCAACCGCCTTTTCGCAGAACCCGCAGAAACCTTCGCGTCCTCACGCCTCCAAGCGCGCCGGCATTCGGCGCTAGGCCGCGTCGCCCTGCGCGTCGCCCGTCGCCTCCGCCTCGTCCGCCGCTTCGTCCGGCGTCTCGCCCGGCGCCTCCAGTATCTCCTGCACCGTGTTGGTGGGACTCGTCTCCAAATAGGTGAAGGAGATGGCGTCGCCTTCCTTGTAGCCCACGATCTCTATGAGCCCCGGCAGCGCGAAGTCGAAGATGCCCTCGCCCTCCGCAAGCGTCACGTAGAAGTGCGAGTTGCCCTCCACCACCGCCTGGGCGATATGGTCGATCGTGCCCCGCGCCTCAAGCGCGCCCGCATCCGACCCGCTCTCCGTCAGCACGCCGTTAGTGGCCAGCAGCGCTTCGTAGGACTTCTGGCAATCGGCGACCGTCGCGCCCACCGCCACGTTGTTGTAGCTTTGGATGTCCACCATCGCGAACTGCTTGACCGTGCCCGCGCCGTCCTTGAGCGACATGAAGTAGGTCGGACGGTCGGCCACGTTGATGAGGATGGGGAAGGTGGAGGAGTACCCCAAATCCTGCACCGCGCCCTCGGCGGACTGCATCGCGCGGTCCTCGGTCGCGCCGGACACGGAGTAGAAGTGCGCCTCGGCCGTGCGCTGGTTCACCAGGACGAAGCCCACGATCGAATTGTCGGCCGTCGCCGAGGTCACACCGGTGTACACCCACACGTCGTCGTCCTTGGCGATGTAGTTGTAACCCAGCTGCCCGTCGGTGCCCGGCGTCGTGCGCACCACGCCCTGCTGGCCGAGCCACGAGTTCAGCCAGCCGCTGTTGTACGCCCCGTGCCAGTTGTACTGCTCGATGAGCAAGTCGGAGGGATAGGCGCGGTCGACCCACTGCGGGCAGTCGCCGATAGCCAGGTCCTGGCATTCGCCCGTCACGGCGTCCACCAGCACCACGCGCTCGATGGTGGTGCCACCGAACAGGCCGATGGTGCGCGTCTGCACCGGGCAGATCCACCACGGACGCCCGTCGTCATCGATCTCGAACGACTTCTGGTCAAACATGTAGAACGGGTACTTCAGCTGCACGTAGCGGTCGATGTTGCGCGCAAGCGGCTCGGAGGAGGAGTACTTGATGCCCTCGCCCTCGGGCAGGCTCACGATCTGCGCCTCCTGCGTGGTCATGTCCACCAGCGCGTAAGCCGGAAGGCCCGCGTCGCGGTTCGTGAACCACTTGAACAGGTCGGCGTAGTTCAGCGGGCTCACGCGCACCGGACTGCCGTTGTAGTTGATCTGGCTGTACAGGTTCGATATCTCGAACTGGCTCACGTACTCGGGGATGGAGCCAAGCTGCGTGTTGCCCAGCCGAATGGCCGAATCCTGATCGATGACGGGGATCTCGGAGTAGTTGACCTCCTGGATGTCCTCGGTGAAGGTGCTGTCCTCCACCGCGAGCACGTTGGCGTACTTCTCCGCGTTGCCCGGGAAGATCGAAAGCGACATGAGCGCCCCCGCCACGCCCACCAGAGCCACGAGCACCGGAACGAAAGACGCCCACTTGAACGCCTTCGCCTTCCCTGCGTTCGCCTCCACCTTGCCCGAACCCGTCTTGTAGCTGCGCGACTTGCTCCAGAACACCAAGAACAGCGGCAGCAGGACGAACACGGCCACGAACGTCCACGTGTCGCTGCTGTGGATGTTGATGGGCGGATGGAACCACCAGTAGGCGGCCAAACCCACGACGACGATGACGATCGCAAGCACGATGAGCGCCCTTTTGCCCCACGACGCCATGCGATCCGCGAACGGTATCTCCACGCTCACGTGCGGCGGCTTCGACCCGCCCCCTCCGCGACGCCCGCTCCTGCCTCCGTCTCCGCCGGAATCGGCGCCGAACGGAGAGCGCCCGCCCTGCCCGCCGAAGCCCCCGTCGACGTTCACGCCCGATTGCCTGAGCGCTTCGAGGAGCGCGTCGAACCCAGATGTCTGCTTCACGGCATACCCTTCCCTATGTCGCGTACTGAAAGGATCCACTATACACCAAAGCGCCCGGCCGCTCATCGCGACCGGGCGCCTCCGTTACCGTGTCTTTACAAAACGGCGTCAACCGACAAGCTGCCGCAGGACGAAGGGCAGGATGCCGCCATGCTCGTAGTAGCGCCCCTCGGTCGGCGTGTCCACGCGCACCGTCGCCTTGAACGTCGTCGTCGAGCCGTCCTCGCGCTCGGCGGTCACGTCCACCACGCGCGGCTCGGGCAAACCGGCCGAGAAGTCGATGGGCGCCACCGTGTAGCGCTCCGTCCCGTCAAGCCCCAGGCCCTCGGCGCTCTCGCCCTCCTGGAACTGCAAGGGCAAAATGCCCATACCGATGAGGTTGCTGCGATGAATGCGCTCGAAGCTCTCCGCGAACGCCACGCGGATGCCCAGAAGCGCCGGCCCCTTCGCCGCCCAGTCGCGCGACGATCCGCTGCCGTACATCTTGCCGGCCACCACCGCAAGCGGCACGCCCGCTTCGCCGTACGTCATGGCCGCATCGAACAGAGGCCGAACCTCGCCCGTGCCGAAGTCGCGCGTCCAGCCGCCCTTCCTTCCTTCGGCCAGCAAGTTTTGCAGCTTCACATTGGCGAACGTGCCGCGCATCATCACCTCGTGGTTGCCGCGACGCGCGCCGTAGGTGTTGAAGTCGGCCGGGTCCACGCCGCGCTCCTCCAGGTAGCGCGCCGCCGGCGAATCCGCGGCGATGGAGCCGGCAGGCGAGATGTGGTCCGTCGTGATGAAGTCGCCAAGGCGCGCCAGCACGCGCGCGCCCTCCACGGGCGCGGGCGCCGACGGCTCGCGGGTCATGCCGTCGAAGTAAGGCGCACGGCGCACGTAGGTGGACGCGTCGTCCCAGGCAAACGTCGCGCTCGGCTCCTTGCCAAGCGCCTGCCAGCGCGCGTCGCCGTCATAGAGGCCCCGCGTGCCCTCGGCGTAGAGGTCCTCGTCCACGCACGAGGCCACCAACGCGTCCACCTCCGCATCGGTCGGCCAGATGTCGGCCAGGTAAACCGGCACGCCATCTTCGCGCGCGCCCAGCGCATCATGCGCAAGGTCGATGTCCATCGTGCCCGCCAGCGCGTAAGCCACCACCATCGCGGGCGCGGCCAGGTAGTTCTGCGACACGTCGGGCGAGATGCGCCCCTCGAAGTTGCGGTTGCCGGAAAGCACGCTTGCCAGCTCCACCTTGTCGGCCACGGCATGCAGCTCCTCGGCTATAGGGCCCGAGTTGCCGATGCAGCTCATGCACCCGAACCCGCACGTGTGAAAGCCCAGCTTCCGCAGCCCCTCCATAAGGCCCGCACGTTCCAGCAAAAGTTCGGTCGCCTTGCTGCCCGGCGCCAAAATGGTTTTCACCCACGGCTTGGGAGCAAGCCCCGCCGCGGCAGCCTTCTGCGCCACCAACCCGCAGGCCAGCATCATGCGCGGATCGGTGGCCGTCGTGCAGCTCGTCACCGCCGCGATGGCGATGGCGCCATGGCCCAGCTCGCACGTCTCGCCGCCAAGCTCCACCCGCGCACGCGCGCCGTCGTCCAGCCCGCGTTCGGCGCACACGGCCTGGAAGCGCTTTTGCGCGCCTGCGAGCGGGATGCGGTCATGCGGACGCGACGGCCCGGCCAGCGAGCGCTCCACCTCTCCCAGGTCAAGCTCCACCACCTCGGCGTAGATGCGCTCGGGCGCCTCCGGATCGTTCCAGAACCCCTGCGCCTTCGCGTACGCCTCCACAAGCGCCACCTGCTCCTCGCTGCGGCCCGTCAGACGCAGGTAGTCAAGCGTCTGCCCGTCCACCGGGAACAACGTGCACGTGCTGCCGTACTCCGGCGTCATGTTCGATATGCAGGTGCGCTGCGTGGCGTTCAAGCTCGCAAGCCCCGGACCGAAGCACTCCACGAACGAGCCCACCACGCCCTTCTCGCGCAACATCTGCGCAAACGTCAGCGCCACGTCCATGGCGGCCACGCCTTCGGAAAGCTCGCCTGTCAAGCGCACGCCCACCACGCGCGGCACGAGCGTGGTGATGGGCTGCCCGAGCGCGGCGGCCTCGGCCTCGATGCCGCCCACGCCCCAGCCCAGCACGCCTATGCCGTTGGCCGTGGGCGTGTGGCTGTCCGTGCCCACCAGCGTGTCGAAATACGCGACCGGGGCCTTGCCCTCCCCGCCGTCCGCCGTCATGACCACGCGCGCGAACTGCTCGATGTTGAGCTGGTGGCAGATGCCCGCCCCCGGAGGAACGATGCGCACGTTGTCGAAGGACTCCTGCGCCCATTTCAGAAAGTCGTAGCGCTCGCGGTTGCGCGCGAACTCCAGCTCCATGTTCCGCTCGAGCGCGCCCGCGCACCCCGCCTCGTCGGCGATGACCGAGTGGTCGATCACCAGATCGCAGGGGATCTGCGGGTTGATCTTCGCCGGATCGCCGCCCAGCTGCTCGCAAGCTTCGCGCATGACCGCGAAGTCCACGAACACCGGCACGCCCGTGAAGTCCTGAAACAGCACGCGCGCGGGACTGAACTCAACCTCGCTGCCCACCGCGCCGGAGCTGCCCGCCTCCACGATGCGGGCAGCCAGCTTCTCCGCAACCTCCGGCGTCTCGGCGTTGCGCAGCACGTTTTCCAGAAGAACCGTCAGAGCATACGGCAAACGCTCCGATCCAGGAACCTTGCCGACGGAGTAGTACGCGTACTCCGCCCCGCCCGCCTGCAGCAAAGCCGCGAACCGCTCGTTTTTGACCGCCATACGAAAACCTCCTCCTCTTGTCGATGCGTCCGGAAACCGCCGCAGCCGCCCTGAGAGGTTCCGACCCATCCGACCCTTTCGCATCCGCCGTTGCCCAACCGCCCGAAACCGGCCTCACAACGCAAGAGGCGGGCATCGAAGCCCGCCTATCGTATCGATCACGCTTGAACGCGCTCCACAATCTGCTGCGCCCTGCGCTTGAGGGCCCCTTTGCCGTTGGCGGCGTCAAAGGACATCCGCGACGCCAACTCGCCCTTCACGCGCGCAGACAGCTTGCCAGCGGCAAAATCGTCGACCGCGCCCAGCATGTCCTGAAACTCGTAGTCGCCATGGTAGCACTGGATCGCCTCGTCGATCAGAGGCCACACGCGCTCCGAACGGCTCTCGGTCGTCGCGCCAAGCTTGCAGAGAAACCGCATCGCGGCAAGACGCACAAGCCCGCTGTCCTCGTCGAACAGAGAACCCTCCGCCTCGGGCACCGCTTTGTCGCACAAGCGGGAATCCTGATCGACAAGCGCGGTCATGACCTCGAAGCATTCCCAACGCGTTTGAGCCTCGGGACGATTGAGCGCGTCAACCACCTTGTCCCCGTACGGAAGAAGCAGATCGACGTGTTCTTTGGCAAGAATGGAGAGCGCCGATGCGGCCGATTGACGAGCCCTTCTCGAAGAGCCCGACAACGCCTCGATCAACTGCAGGAATTTATCCTCGTTGCCAAGGGCCTCTTCGGCAGCGCTACGCGCCACCTGCATTTTGTCATTCACAGGGCAGCTCCTTCGTTCATCAGAAAGGGAAGGGTGGAATCGGAACATACCGATATTATACCCTTTTGCACCGATGCGAAGACAGTCTCACGCGGAACGCACAGCCGGCGCCCCGCGCGCAAGAAAAAGGGGCCCCTCGGGGCCCCTCGGCGCGGGAAGCGCCCTGCGCGAGCGCGACGTCCTGCCCTCCCGCGGCCGGGG
>DXCU01000056.1 GCA_019115845.1 Candidatus Rubneribacter avistercoris
TCCCTGGCCGGGCGCCGGGCAAGGCCCTCCCCGCCTGACGGGTGGGGTTTTGCCCGGCGAGCCGGCCTGGCCTCTGTCAATCCTGTTTTAACAGAGAGACCGGCCCGAAGTGGCACGGATCGCGTCTTGTGCATAGGTTTTTCCGCTCGAAGCGGCCGCACTGCGTCTTCTCGACGGGAAAACGCCAGGTCGCGAACCCCCGTCGAGAGCCTCCACCTCCTGAATCTATGCACAAAACGCGTTTTCTGCCATTTCGGCATGCCCTCTATGTTAGACCAGGATTGACACGAACCGGCGTTTGCCGGATCTCGGGCCGGGCCTTCCCCGGTCGGGCGCCGGGCAAGGCCCTTTCCGCCTGACGGGTGGGGTTTTGCCCGGCGAACCGGCCTGGCCTATGTCAATCCTGGTTTAACAGCGGACCGCCCGCAGGTTGGTCACAAATGACGCCCTGTGGCACGCGCGGGGCCGATTTCGCGCCCTTCATGCCTCTCGCGTCCGGAGAAACCCCAGGTCGCGGGAATCGCGCGGCCCGCCGACGCGCCGGATCGGCCGCCTCGCGTGCCACAGGGCGCGGTTTGTGACCAACTTGCGGTCGGACCCTCGCCCAGCCACTGCCACCGCCGGCGCGAGCCGAGCCGGCCACCCCTGCAAGGTTGACCGCAAACGGCGCGCGGCGCTGTTTTTGCGAACGCGCGCAGCGCCGACCACCCTCCGCGGCGCACGATGCCGCCCGGCGGCGCGAGGCGCTTCCGCGCTCTGCACAGGCCCATGAGGCCCCGGCCTCCAAGAGGCCAAAGGCCTCATCCTCCGCATACCTATTCAGTTGGCTCTTGCGGCGAACCCTCCCGGGAGCGCGGTAGGGCGAGGTTCAAAACGACGCCCAGGATGGCGCAGGCCGCCATGCCGGGAATGGAGTAGTCGCCCAGCGGGATGACGATGCCCGCGCATTCCATCCCGATCCCCAGCACCAGCACCGACGCCACGATCATCAGATCGCGCGAATCCGAGAAGTCCACCTTGTCGGGCGTGAGCATGCTCATGCCGTTTGTGGCTATCAAGCCGAACAGCACCAAGGACACGCCTCCCATGACGCACGAGGGAACGGAGTTGACCAGCGCCTCCAGCTTGGGGCAGAAGCCGCCCACGATGAGCGCGAACGCGCCCGCGTACCAGAACACCTGCGTCGAGTACACGCGCGTCACGCTCATCACGCCGATGTTCTGCGCGTACGTGGTGGCCGGCGCCCCGCCCACAAGGCCCGCGACCGTGGTGGCCAGACCGTCGCCCAAAAGAGACCGGGACAGCATGCCGTTGTAATTCTTCCCCACCACCTGGCCCACCACCAAAAGATGCCCGATATGCTCCACGATGGCCACCAGCGCCACGGGAGCTATGAGCACCATCGCGCTCAGCTCGAACGTGGGAAAGACGAGGCTGGGAAGCCCCACCCACGGCGCCTCGATCACCGGCGCGAAATCCACCAATCCGAAGCACACGGCAGCGATGTAACCCACCACGATGCCGATGAGCACGGGGAAGGCCGCCCATATCCCCGGCAAACACGACGTGGCCACGATCACCGCCAGCGAGATGAACGCCACCACCGCGCCGCTGGCCACGAATCCGCCGCCGGAATCATACCCGCCGTTGAAAAACGACATCTCCACCGCGTCGGAAGCCAGACCCAGCCCGATGACGATGACCACCGGCGCCACCACCACCGTGGGCAGAAACCGGTCGATCCACCCCGTTCCCACCAGCTTGACCAACCCCGCCACGCCCATGTACACGACACCCGCCGCAACGATGCCCCCGCACGCCGCCCCGATGCCGCCGCTGGCCGCCACCATGGCGATGGGCGTGATGTAGGCGAACGACGATCCCAGGTAACTGGGAATCTTTCCACGCGTGACCAGCAGATAGAGGATGGTTCCCACGCCCGAGCACATGATGGCCAACGACGCCGACATGCCCGTGAGGTAGGGCACGAGCACCGTCCCGCCAAACATGGAGAGAAAATGCTGAACGCCGAGCAGCGCCGCCTGCGGAGGAGCCACCCGGTCGTCCACGCCTATCGTGAACCGCTTTCTCGCACCAACCATGTCGCAATCGCCTCCTTCTCGAACGCGCCGAAGCGAGCTTCGGCGTCAGTCCCCGCAACCCAAAAGCCGCTTTCTCGCCAACCCCGCCGATCGCTGGATGACAGGTCCGCTCATCAGCATCATGCACACCGTGCACAGGCCAAGCTCCCCGCCCAGAAGAGCGCCGAGCATCACCACCGTAGCGTCCGATGCCACGCGCACGCGCCCCACAGGCCAGCCGTTCTTCTCAGACAAGGAGAACGTGACGGCCTCGTAGGATCCGCGGCCGGTGTCGGTGGCCGCGTACAGCCCCGTGCCCGCCGCGAACAGCACGATGCCCGCTACCATGAGCGCCGCGTTGGCAACCGGGTGCCCGACATATCCGTGGACGCCCGAGAACGCATCCACGAGCAGGCCGTACACCACCTGGTACAGCACCGTTCCCAGCCCGATCTGGCGCCTGTCGTAGACCAGCGAGAACGCGATCATGAGCGCCGCCACCGCAAACGACGCCTGCCCCAGCGTCAGGCCGAACGTGCGCGCGACGCCCTGCCACAGCACGGCGAGCGTCCCGCCGCCGAACCCCGCCCCAATGGCCAGCGTGATGCCGTAGGCCGACACCGCCGATCCCACTGTCACAAGCGCAAGGCGCCAGGCGATCTGCGGCCTATCCACGCGGGCGGCGCGGACGAACCCCAGCAGGGCCGCCCGCGCAGCTCCCTCCCTATGGTCCCGCTCGCTCGGCACCGAACCGCTAGCCCGCGCGCTCGGCCGAAAACGCTTCGAGCGCCCGTTCGAAGCACTCCACCGGCGGGTTCACGATGCCCGCGCCCACCTGGCCGATACCCGGCACCTTGTGCGCGATGCCCGTGTTGATGACCGGCAGCACGCCGCTTTCGAGCACCTTCACCACGTCGATGCCCGTGGCCGTGCCGCGGAAGTTCATCGGAGGCAGCGAGAAGCCCACGTTCTCGGCGACGGTGATCTCGCGCATGCTCTCGGTGTAGCGCATGGCGTCGGCCACCGAACCGCCCACGAACTGCACGATGGCCGGCGACGCGCCCATGGCGAAGCCGCCGATGCCCATCGTCTCCGTGATGGCGCTGTCGCCCAGATCGGGGTTGGCGTCCTCGGGAGAGAATCCGGGGAACAGCAGCCCATCCACCAGGTTGGCCGGGCCGGTGAACCACCGATCCCCCAGCCCGCTCACACGGATGCCAAACTCCACACCGTTGCGCGACATGGCCGTGAGCACCGTGGAGTTCGGAATGCCCGACGCCGCGTCGAGCGCGCATTTGCACGAGGGCATGGACAAGTTCAGGAAGTAGTGCTCGTTAGCCGAGATGAAACGCATGACGCGCTTGGCCGCATCGAGCGGCACGCCGCATTCGAGCAGCGCGGGCGCCACCTCTTTGAACAGCAGGCTTGTGGCGGCCTTGTTGCGGTTGTGGCACTCGTCACCCATCTGCACCGCCTGGGCGATGATGGTCTTGGTGTCGATGCCGCCCAGCGCGCGCACGGCCTTGTCCATGGCCGGCGCGAACTCCTCCTGGATCCACGCAAGACGCTCGATCACGCCCTTGTCGAACGCGCCGAAGCGCAGCACCTTGCCCAGGCCCTCGTTCACCGTGCAGAACGCCGTGGTGCCGTGAGTCTGGTTCTCCACGATGTGCACGGGCATAGACGGCGACACGATGCCCGCCATAGGCCCCACCGCGCCGTGCTCGTGGCAGGGCGAGAACTCTATCTCGCCCGATGCGGCCAGCTCGCGCGCCTCCCCCTCGTCGGCGGCACGTCCCTCGTACAGAAGCGCGCCCACCACGGCGCCCTGCATGGTGCCGCACATGTCCTCCCAGGCGATGGGCGGGCCTGCGTGCAGGATGGTGTTCTCGGTCATGCCGGGAACCACCTCGCGCGCCGGCGCCAGGCCCACCAGGCGCGTCTGGGCCGCCATGATGCGGCCTGCCGCCTCCTCGTTGGCCGCGCGCACCTCTTCATCGTCCGCAAGCGCGTCGAGCGCCTCCAGGAGCGCAGGGGCCATGGTGGGCGGCTGCCAGGCCAGCTGCGTGACCCTCTGCCCTTGAAACGCCAGGTCCTCCATGAAGTTCGGCGCGCCGATGTTGACGAAGCCAAGATCCTTGCCGAACAGTTCGTTGATGCTCATGCGATTCGCCCTCCCTCGCTACAGGATGCTCGCGGCCAGCAAGGCCGCCTCACGATTGCTGCGCGCTACGATGACGCCTTCCTGCTCAAGCAGGGCGGTTTGCGCGGCAAGCCCCTGCTTGTCGGCCTCCGTCGCGCACACGTACCCCACGAACGCAAGCTCGCGGCCCTCCTTAGCGGCCGCCGCGCGGGCGGCGCGGATGGCGGGCAGTGTCTGGCCGACCGGGTCGTCGTGCGAGCCGAAGCCCAGCTCGAAGTCGAGCAGCACCACGCCCACCGTCGGGTCGGACCCCTGCTCCGCAATGATGTCGTTGCGCAACGCCGGCTCTATCATGGGATGCGGGCGGCCGTTGGTGAACTCGTCGTCGCCCATGTCCAGAAGCACGTTGCCCACGCACGCATCCGATCCGCTCATCTCCTCGCTCGGGCGATGCGACACGTTGCTGCGCAGCGCGTCCAGCCGGCTGCGAAGCAAGAACACGGCCTCGGCGCACAGGGTGCCTCCGCAGAAGAACGCGCGCAGGTTCCTCTGGTCGGCATTCAGCTTGGCGCGGGCCTCGGCAGCTGCGGCCAGCATCCCCTCGTCAAGCTCGCTCGCGCCCGCCTCGGGCACCGCTTCGCCGCGCGATGCCGCCACGGCGGCCACGGCGGCATCGAAGAGGTTGTCGCGCACATGAACGTGGCTCGGCACCGCAATGTCCGTGTCGCCTTCCAAAAAGCACACCACCGCCGGCTTGTCGAGCGTCTCCAAAAGGCCGAAGATCTTCGCGCTCACCGACTCCGCAGGAGGCTTCGACACCAGCACGATGACGTCGGTGCCCTCATCGGCCGCCAGCGCTTTGATGCCCGAAAGCATCATGATGCCGCCGACGGCCTCCTTGAGGTCGCGCCCGCCCGTGCCGATGGCCTGGGACACGCCGCCGCCCATGCGGTCGATCTGCACCATGACCTCCTGCAGCCCGGTGCCGGACGCCGCCACCAGCCCGATGCGGCCGGGGCGCACCTTGTTGGCGAAGCACAGTCCCACGCCGTTGATGGCCGCAGTGCCGCAGTCAGGCCCCATCATGAGCAGCCCGTGCGCAGCCGCATGCTCCTTCAAGCGCCGTTCGTCCTCGATGCTCACGTTGTCGCTGAACATCATCACGTGCAGCCCTTGGCGCATGGCCAGCATGGCCTCGCGCGCGGCGTAGCGGCCCGGCACCGACAGCACGGCCACGTCCCCGAAGCCCTCCGAGGCAGCTTGGCGCACCGTGCGGCACACCACCTCGCGCCCTGAGGCGCCCTCGTCCTTGCGAGCCAAGCGCTCGTCCACGGCCTTCACGGCCGCATCGCACGCCTCCTTTGATGCGGCGCGCACGGCCACGACGAAGTCGTTGGGGCCGGCCGCCTCCGTTTCCTCGGTCGCAAGGCCCACGTTCTGGAGGATCTCCTTGTTCAGATCGGTGGCCATGGACACCACGGCCTCCTCCACCCCCTCGCGGCCCTTGATCTCGCTGCCGATGGACATGAGCGTCACCGAATCGAAGTACGAGTTCCTTCGAACCACCGTAACCTGGTGCATCAACGTCTCCTTCCCGAAACGCCAGTCAACAGTACAAGCCTTCTCAGCGCGTCCGCAGCGCCTGCGGCGAAGTCGGCACCCGAGGTGTGCCCCACCGACAGCAGCTCGGACAGCGCCGGCCCCGCATCGCATGCATCGCGCAGCAGGGCCCGTTGAAACCGCAGGTGCGTGGAGGCTGCCTGGCCGGCAAGCTCGCAGGCGAGCATCTGGCGGCTCACCCGCGTCGTGGCGTCCAGCACGCCGGGAGCGCCCACGCCGTCGGCAACCGCCTGCCGCACGCGCCGGGCCGCAGGGTGGTCCACGCCTCCCAGCACGCACAGCGCGCCCGCGATGAAATCGTCGCCCGCAGGCGTCAGCCCCTGCCCGGCGCCCACGAGCCGGCGCGCGGCGGCCTCGACGCCCTCCCCCGCGAACGCGACTCGCATCAGGTCGTCAGCCCGCTGCCACACAAACGACGACATAGCGTCAAGCGGGCATGCCTCGCCCAGCCAGCGCCGCCGATACCCAAGGAGGCAGCCGCGCGCCTCGCCCGATGCCGCCAGCGCCTCGTCAAAAGCCGCAAGCCCGCGACGGGCAGCGGCAACATCCCACGCCATCTCCTCGCCCGCCGTCGGCACCGTGCGACAGGACGAGAAATCGATGCGCGCGCCTGCGGAAAGCGCCAGCCATTCCCCCTGCCACCTCGCCACGCTCCCAGGACGAATGCGGGAATCCGCAAGCGAGCCCCGCGCTGCGACGCAGACCGTGAACGGCGCCGCGAACCCCGGCCGCGCCACCACCGTCCACAGCCATCCGCCGCCCTCCAGGTTCACCGCATGGTCGAACACCTGCAGCACGCGAAGGGTCATCCGGGCGCGGATCGCAGCCTCAAAACGGCTGTCGCACGCCTCTGCGCGCAGCGTTTCCACAACAGCACCTTCCATCCGCCCCTATGCGAAGAGGAACGACACTGCGATCAGCAGCACCAGCATGCCGACCATGTACTTCATGTTGGTCTTCACAACGTCCATGATGCTCTTGTCGAAGCCGTTGGAAAGCGCCACCACGTTGATCTGCACCGGGCTGATCTGCGTGCCCAGGCCGGTCGCCAAGGCGATCAACCCCATGGCCACGGGCGAAAAGCCCATGAGCGACATCGTGGGCAGGATGAGCGTGAGCACGCCCGCGCAGTACGCGCCCGACGGAATGGCGATCAAAAAGCCGATGACCATGGCCACGGGCAGCATGATGAACGTGGGCACGCCCCCGGTGAGCGACGCGATGTTGGAGAACGTGCCGATCTGCTCCATGAGGTTGATGAATCCAAGGAACAAACCGACCGAAAACATGGTGGTCAGGATGAACTGCGAGCCGTCGATGAGCGCAGCGCAAGTGCCCTCGATGTCGAGCGGCGTGCACACGACGATGAGGATGCACACCACGGCCACGGTCACGGCGGGAACGACGATATGCGAACCCGCCAGGCCGTTGATCCAGCCGCCCAGCACCACCATCAGCAAAAGCACGATGACGGGAATGGAGCGGACGAACAGCTTGCCGTTGGTCAGCTGCTCCTCGTCGGCCTTCTCGGAGGAGGCGGCCCCTGCGGCCATCGAGCCGCGGCGATGCACGCCCCAGAAAGCCAGCGCGGCGGCCAACAGCACCAAGACGATGGTGAACGGCATCATGATGTTGGCGAACTCCGTCACCTCGATGCCGATGTTCTCGGCCGTCACAACGCCCTGGGCGCCGGCCGGCGACGTGATGAAGCACACGGCGCCCGCGATGGCCATAGCCGCGATCACCTCGGGAACCGCCCCGATGGCCGCGAACACGAGCGGGGCTATGACCATCGTGTTGCCCGCCGACAGGCCGGCCATGTACGTGGCGCACGCCTGCACGATCACCAGCACGGCGGCCAGCACGGCGAACTTGCCTTTCAGCAGCTTCTCGCACAGGTTGACGAGCGACTTGAAGCACCCCGCCTTGCCGGCCATGGCCGCTGCGGCAGCGTACATGATGGGGGCGACGTTGCCGAACATGGTCCCCAGGCCCTCGGTCACGGCATCGCCCATGCCCCCAACGGCGATGCCCCCGATGATCATGGCCACGATGCCGCCCACCAACCCCGCGAACAGCATGTGCTTCTTCAGCACCAAAAGCGCGATGATGACGACAAGGGGTATCAAACTCAAAACGAGTTCCATTTTCTCACTCCCTTACGAACGGGATCGTATTGCGATGCGTTGGCGGAGGGGGCGGCTTGACACCGCCCCGAAGAACCCCTTAGCGCTCCACGATGACGGCGACCGGGCCGCCCCCGTCGGGCCCTTGATGCTCCGCGCCGCCGGACACGTACACCATCGGGTCGCCCACCGCGGCGGAGATCACGCCGCCCACGGCCGCGCGCGCATGGCGCGTGTGGTTGATGTCGGAATCGGTGTGCATGGTGTTGCGACGGGCGCGCACATAACCGGTGGAGTCGGCTTCGGCCTTGGCCAGCGCGTTGACGATTTTGGCCTTCTGCTCGGCCGTGGGAAGGCCGTCCACCTTCATGCCGGCGTTCTCGATGGCCTCGATGACGGCCTCTATATCGATGGCGTCCTTCATGACGCTGTGTCCGATGGCGAAGTCGCTGTCGAAGGCGGCGGAGTTGCCCATGAGAATGATCTCGCAGTTCAAAAGCTCAACTCCGGCAGAGGTGGACGCCACCTTGGAGTAGAGCGACCAGTCTTGGCAGATGACCTCGTCGCTTACCGAGCCCTCCGGGACCTCGCCAAGCGCAAGCGCCACGCCTAGCGCGGACGCGCCGCGGTTGTAGCCCATGGACTCGTAGGTGTCGTGCACCACAACCTCGCACCCGCGCTCCTGGGCGTCCAAGATGCGCTCGGAGGTGAGCAGCGGGCACTTGATCTGCACGAAGTGGACGTCTGCCGGATCGGCGATGCCGGCCTTCTCCATGAGTTCGAGCGTCACGCGGCGGCACTCCTCCACCACGGCCATGGTGCCCTGCTCCTCGGGTAGAAAGTCGCGGGTGAAGCCAGAGCTGGCCGCGAGCGTCTTCTCGGCGGTGGGCTCGCCTTCAACCTCGATGCTGCAGAACACGAGCGCATGGGGAGCCAGCACACCCTCGGTGCCGCCAGACATGACGAAGGCCACTTTCCGGGACACTTCGTCTTCCGGCCAGCCGGTCTCGACGGCGATGAGGCGCTTGAACGCCAGCGTGGCCAAACCGCGCGTGAAGTCGTTCACGCAGCCGTTGCCCTCGGTCTTGCCGAGCACGGCGATGATGGTCTTCGGGTCTATCGCGCCTTCGTCGATAAGCGCTTTCAAGGCGCGGGTGTCGTCGGGGCCGGACATCTCGATCTTGCGGACATCGATCTTTTTCATACGGCATCCTCCTGAGTCGGGTGATTGGACGGTCCGTTGGCCAACGATTCTGTCCCGATGCGCTCATTGTATGGAGGCGGGCTTTGCCTGTCATTGTGGCGAAACGACAGAAACCGCCCGCCTCGTTGTCGCTCAGCGCCATGACGCGCGGCGCGTCACTGCTTGTCGGAGATCGCCCGCAGCCACACCCAGCAGTCGTACGCCACCACTATCTCCGCGAAGCCGCGGCCCGGCTTGAGGCTGATCCCCAGCTGTTCAATCTTGTTGGCGCGGTAGCGCACGGTGTTGTAGTGGACGAACGACCGCTCCGCCACGCGCTTGTAGTTCAGATCGCCTTCGATGAGATGGCCGAGCGTCTCCATGAGGTCCGTGCCGTTCTCGCGATCGTAGTCGATGAGCGCGCCTATCTTCTCGCGCACGAACTGCCGCAGCATTTCGACATCGCCCACTCCTTCGATAAGAGAAAATATCCTATGCCGCGCGTAAGCGTCCACGAACGAGGACCTGTTGAGCGACCCTCCCGTCTTGAGCACGCTCATGGCCTGGGCATAGGCCACCTCAAGGGCCCGCACGCGCTCGCAAGCGTCGGAGATGCCCACGCCTATCCGCGCGTCCTTGCCGCGGGCCAGCCGCAAAAGGTCGGGCATCATGGCCGTGAACAGCGCCACGTTGCCCGCCTCGTCGGGCACCCCGCCCAGCACCACGAGGGCGTCGTTGAAGTACACGATGTACACGCTGTCTGACACGCGCCCCTCCACCCTGCCGTACCACTCGTCCAAAAGCCCCGTGTTGATGACGCTGTCGTAGAACTCCTTGCGCGCCGTCTCGTCCTCGGTGAACACTTTGAGGCAGACCACCGGCTGAGGGAACCCCAGCGACATGCTGAACGCCCGCATCTTGTTCTCCACCTCGATGGGCGATTTCACCTTGCCCTGCAGAAGGTCGCGGATGAACACGTCGCGGAAGTTCTTCTGGTTCTTGAGCACGGCGTCGGTTTTCAGGAACAGGGCCGCCAGCAAAATGGCGGATTGCTCCACTGCGATATCCAAGTTGATGCGTGCGTCCCTATCGCCGGGATAATCCGGCACGTAGATGTAGCCGAAGCGGTGCTTGCCAGCCACGACAGGATACAGGCTGTGATCGAGCAGCAGCTTGCGTTTGCGCTGCGCCACGTCCTCGGTGTCCACAAGGTCGTCCAAGCTGCCGGCGCCGTAGAGCGCGCCGGACGACGACGCGGCGCACAGAGCGCCCAGATCCTTGTCCAGCAGGCACACGTCGCGGCTGACGAGCTCGCCCAGCCGGCCGACAAGGACCTCCACGTCGGAGTCGTTGAGCAACAACTCCGCCAGCGCGTTGTGCACGTGGTTGCGAAACTGCAGCTGCGCGATGTACTCGCTGAGCTGCAAGGAGAGCACCTGGTTGGCCATCGTTGACAAATTCGCGTCGGAAGGCAGTTCCAACACCGGAAGCCCCAGCTCGTCGGCTTGCTCAAGGATGCGCGCAGGAATCTCCTCCACGTAGCGCCGCGGCTTGATGCACACCCCCGCCACGCCGCACTCGTTCAGACGCGCGACGAAATCCCGCTTGCTCGAGTCGTCGTTGGCGATGGGGAACAACGTGGTCAAAAGCAACGTCCCCTGCTCCAAATAGGGGAACACGTCGGGAACCTCCATGAGCGAGGCTCCTTGAACCACGTGGGAGAGGCCCTGGGCTCCCGCGACCACCTTGGCGCCTTCGAAGCTGTCCAGCTCGAGCATGTCCCTAACCGTTTTGGGCATGGAATCCCCTTCCGCTCGCAAGCTTTCCGGTCTCCCGAGAGAACGCGCCCCCATCCTACCTTGCGCAGGCGCGTTCCTCGGTGACAAATCTTCGAGCGATCTTTGTCACCCGCCAACAATGACGCGCCCCGCTTAATCGGCTAGAGCGCAACCCCGAAACGCCCCTCGCCGCCCCGCCGCGAACGAAGGGGCGCACGTAGCCAACAGCACGACAATCACGCCATCTTTCCAGGCAATGACCAGGGCCGTCGCAACGCACTTGGCAAGTTGGACCGTTTTGACTTGGCGAGTTGGACCGTTTTGACGCCGTTCACAAATCTGATTAAACTGATCACAGGGAAGCCATGCCCTCTATCTTGGTGATGAGTTCCTGCTTGCTGTGAACGCCCATCTTCCGATATATCCTCTTCCCATGCGATTGGACGGTGCTCTTGCTTATGCACAGAAGCTCGGCTATGTAGGGTAGGTCCCGTCCACGAGCAAGCAGCTCCATGACTTCCGCCTCTCGCGAGGACAACCCGCTCGTTTCCGCGGCCAGGCGACACTTCTCCCGCAAAGCGTCCGATACCTCGTCGGCATCGGCAACCGCAGGACGCCCTTCCTTCCTGGGAAACACAAGGGCGAGCGAAAGCACGTAGAGGACCGCGAGCGCAGCGAACGAGAGGGCCGGACCCGAGCCGTCAAGCAGCTTGACGGCGGATCCGAACGCGGCCCCCAAGCACGTCGCGCTATACACCACCCCCGCGAACACGCAGTACGCAAACATCGGATGCATCTTCAGCTTCATGGCCGCCTCTATGCTCGCCACCATCATGAGCAGGGACGCGAGGGTGAACACCGAATAAGTGAGCCCGGCCAGGACAAGCCGGTAGCGCAACCCCAGAAAGGGAAGCAGGACGAAGCCGGCCGCCACCAGAAGGTAGAGCACCTGGTACACCTGAGGGATTCGCTCATAGTAGCTTTTTTGCGACTTCGACGCCGCATGGGGGTGCGGACGTTTTTCCGGACGGCCTAGGCGGCCAGCCCCAGCCGCCTCCTGCGGCCGGCTATCGTATCGTACACCTTGCGCCCTCCCTCGTCGAACGCCTTCAGCCTCCCCTCCCGGTACCAGCG